>DAHWNE010000113.1 GCA_027340195.1 Acetobacteraceae bacterium
AAGAAATAGGGCTCCGTATGCCCGGCATCCGGACGTGCGTATTCGATGCGCTCATCGACGATCTCGAACCGCTGCGCCGCCTCGGTGAAGCGCAGAACATAGCGAAGATCGGTCGCGCCCTTGGGATTGTGGAACACCGCATCGATGGTCGCCACCGGCGTCCCGGTCCCGCGCTTCCACAACCAGTCATGCACCCCGCCGCCATCGCGGATCGGGGTCAGAAAATCCCGCGGCGCCGCCCTGATGAGCTCGATCGCCTCGATCAGGTTGGATTTTCCCGAACCGTTGGGGCCGATCACCACATTCAGCGGCAGGAGATCGACCGTCCGGGGCGATGGGCCAAAGCTGAGGAAATTGGCGAGGCTAAGAGACTTGAGCAGCAATTGACCCTCCGCGAAGGCTCGTCGATCATAACGCCCCGGACAGCGTGCGGAAAGGCCGCGCGCACCCCCGCCCACCCCGGAGTCCCCCATGTCCCCCGACCCGCTCGCCCGGATCCAGCGCCAGATCATGTGGAACCGCCTCATCGCGGTGGTCGAGGAACAAGCCCAGACCATGATCCGCACCGCCTTCTCCACCACCGTCCGCGAGGCCGGCGACCTCTCCGCCGGCATCTTCGACACCCAGGGCCGCATGATGGCCCAGGCGGTCACCGGCACCCCCGGCCATGTCAACTCCATGGCCGAAAGCGTCGGCCATTTCCTGCGCAAATTCCCGCTCGAAACCCTCCGCCCCGGCGATCACCTCATCACCAACGACCCCTGGCTCGGCACCGGCCATCTGCACGACCTCACCGTGGTCACCCCCGCCTTCCACGCCGGACGCCCGATCGGCCTCTTTGCCAACACCGCCCATGTCATCGACATCGGCGGCCTCGGCATGGGCCCCGAGGGTCGCTCGGTGTTCGAGGAAGGTCTCTACATCCCGATCGTGAAATGCTTCGACCAGGGCCGGCCCAACGAGACCTTCTTCGACTTCGTCCGCGCCGGCTCCCGCCTGCCGGTCGAGCTCGAGGGCGACATCTACTCGCTCTGCGCCTGCAACGACGCCGGCGCCCGCCGGCTCGCCGCCATGCTGGCCGAATTCGAGCTCGACAGCCTCGATGCGCTGGCCGAACACATCTTCGCCGCCTCCCGCGCCGCCACCCTGGCCGAGATTGCCCGCCTGCCGCGCGGCACTTGGCGGTCGGATATCTGGTCGGACGGGTACGACGAGCCCATCCGCCTCGCCGCCGCCCTGACCACGGGCGAGGACGCGATCATGGTGGATTTCGCCGGCACCTCCGGCCTCGCCAACCGCGGCATCAACGTCCCCCCCGCCTATACCCGCGCCTACGCCAGCTTCGGCCTGAAATGCGTGATCGCGCCGGAGGTGCCGAACAACTGGGCCTCGCTCGCCCCGTTCCGCATGACCATCCCCGAGGGCTGCATCCTCAACGCGCCGCGCCCCTATCCGGTCTCGGTCCGCCACGTCATCGGCCATCTGCTACCCGACCTGATGATGGGCTGCCTGTTTCAGGCGATCCCGGACCGGGTCACCGCCGAGGGGGCCTCGGCGCTGTGGAACCCGCCGCTGCGCGGCGGCGCCTCGGTCGCCGGCCAGGCCCGTCCGAACCGCCCGGTGATCGGCGAGTTCGAGATCACCACCTTCAACTCCGGCGGCACCGGCGCGCGCCCGCGCCGCGACGGGCTCGATGCCACCGCCTTCCCCTCCGGCGTGCGCACCATGCCGGTGGAAGCGACCGAGAACGTCGCCCCGGTGATCTTCTGGCGCAAGGAACTCCGCCCCGACTCCGGCGGCGCCGGCCGGTTCCGCGGCGGGCTCGGCCAGGTGATGGAGATCGGCACCAAGGGGGATCTCGCCTTCGCGGTGAACGCCATCTTCGACCGGGTGGCGCATCCGCCGAAGGGACGCGCCGGTGGCCGGGATGGCGCGCCGGGCGCGGTGCGGCTGAAATCGGGGGCGGTGCTGCGCACCAAGGGCTATCAGGTGATCCCCGACGGCGACCGGCTCATCCTGGAACTGCCGGGCGGCGGCGGCTATGGTGACCCGGCGGAGCGGGACCCGGCGGCAGTCGCGCGCGACATCCGCGACGGGCTGGTCAGCCCGCCCGCCGCCGCCCGCCCCTGACCGACACGGAGAAAACGACCATGGCCCTGAAAATCTACGGCGTGCTGCGCTCGCGCGCGACGCGGCCGATCTGGATGGCGAAGGAACTCGGCCTCGCGTTCGAGCATGTGCCGGTGATCCAGGTCTATCGCCTGGCCGACCCGAACGCGCCGGACGCGCCCCTGCACACCCGCTCGCCGGCCTTCCTGGCGATCAATCCGAACGGCCTCGTGCCCTGCATCGACGATGACGGGCTGGTACTCAACGAATCTTTTGCCATCACCCTCTATCTTGCCCGCAAGCACGGCGGGCCGCTCGCCGCGCGCGATCTGGCCGAGGAAGGGCGGATGCTGCAATGGACGCTCTGGGCGGCGACCGAGGTCGAAACCCCGGCGCTGCGCGCGATGCAGAACGCCGCCGCGGTGAAGACCCGCGACGGGGCCGCCTACGACGCGGCGGTGACCGCGCTCGGGCCGAAACTCGCGGTGCTGGACAAGGCCCTGGCCGAAGGCGGCGGCCATCTGGTCGGCGGGCGCTTCACGGTGGCCGATCTGAACGTGGCCGAGGTGGTGCGCTACGCCCAGGCGGCGCCGGAGCTGTTCCCCGCCGTGGCGCATGTGCAGCGCTGGATCGCCGCCTGCCAGGCCCGTCCGGCGTTCCGGGAGATGATGGCCGCGCGCAACGCCGAGCCGGCGTAGCGCCCGTTCGTTCCATCTCCGTCATGGCCGGCCTTGAGCCGGCCATCCACCCGCGAACCCCCCCCCCCCCCCCCCC
>DAHWNE010000121.1 GCA_027340195.1 Acetobacteraceae bacterium
TCACCATCGAGTTCAACTTTCCCGCCGGCGAGACGGTTTGATCCCACCTGGCCGAATGGCCTCACTTCCGGCCATTCGGCCCGAAGGCGTCAATGCCGACCGCGTGGACCCATTCCGCATCAGTCAACACGGCGGGTATGACCCACATGCCGCCGCCGCGCGGTCGCCTCGCGCGCCGCGAAGGCGCTGAGATTGACGATCCCGCGCGCGGTGACCGATGACACCAGCACATGGATCGGCTTCGACATCCCGAGCAACATCGGCCCCACCGGCAGCGCGTCGGCGGCCGATTTCAGCAGGGTGAAGGCGATGTTGGCCGCATCCAGGTTCGGCATCACCAGCAGATTGGCGGTGCCGCGGATGCGGCTGTCGGTCACCGCGCGGGCGCGGATGGTTTCCACCAGGGCCGATTCCGCGTTCATCTCCCCGTCCACCGCAAGCTCCGGCGCGCGGGCGCGGATCAGCCCCAGCGCGCGGCGCATCTTGCGCGCGGAATCGGAGTTCGAGGCACCGAAATTGGAGTGTGACAGCAGCGCCACGTTCGGCACGATGCCGAAATCGGCCACCGCCTCGGCGGCCAGCAGGGTCATCTCGGCGATCTGCTCGGCGGTCGGGTCCACCACCATATGCGTGTCGCACAGGAACAGCGTGCCGCTGGGCAGGATCAGCGCCGCCATCGCATAGGCACGGCTGGCCTCCGCGCAGAGCGGGATCACCGGCAGGATGTATTGCACCTGGCGCCACCAGTTGGCCGGGCCACCGACAAGGGCGGCGTCCACCTCGCCGGCCGCCAGCAGCATCGCCGCCGCCACCGCGCCACGGCCGCGCAACGAGCGCACCGCGATCTCGGGCGGGGTGCCGCGCCGGCAGGCCAGCCGCTCGTACTCCGGCAGCAGGCGGTCAAAAAGGGCGTGATCCTCGGTCGGGTCGATCACCTGCACCGCGCCGCCCAGATCCAGCCGCAGCCCCATCTCGCGCACCCGCTCGGCGATCACCGCGCGCCGGCCCAGCAGCACCGGCAGCGCGATCCGCTCGTCCACCAGGGTCTGGGCGGCGCGCAGCACCCGCTCGTCGGCGCCCTCGGCGAAGGCGATGCGCTGGGGGGATTTGCGCGCCGCCTCGAACACCGGGCGCATGAACTGGCCGGAGCGGAACACGAAGCGTTCGAGCTCACGCCGATAGGCATCGAAATCGCGGATCGGCCGACGCGCGACCCCGGACTCCATTGCCGCCCGCGCCACCGCCGGGGCCACTTCCAGGATCAGCCGCGGGTCGAACGGCTTCGGGATGATGTAGTCGGGACCGAACACCGGCGCCGCCCCGCCATAGGCCGCCGCCACCACTTCGGACGCCTCCATCCGCGCCAGCCCCGCGATCGCCTCCACCGCCGCGATCTCCATCGCCCGGTTGATGGTGGCCGCGCCGGCATCCAGCGCGCCACGGAAGATGAAGGGGAAGCAGAGCACGTTGTTGACCTGGTTCGGATAGTCAGACCGGCCGGTGGCGACGATGGCATCCGGCCGCGCGGCGCGCGCGGCTTCGGGCGTGATCTCGGGCTCGGGATTGGCCAGGGCCAGGATCAGCGGCTTGTCGGCCAGCCGGCCCAGCCATTCGGCGCGCAGCACCCGCGGCGCGGACAGCCCCAGGAACACATCCGCCCCCTCCAGCGCCTGCTCCAAGGTGGCGGCATCGGTGCGGCGCGCGTAGCGGGCCATGTTGGGCAGCATCCCCGGCCGGTCGGCGCGCACCACGCCGGCGATGTCGGTCAGGGTCACCGCCTCCGCCCGCAGGCCCATGGAGACCAGAAGGTCCACGCAGGCCAGCGCCGCCGCCCCGGCGCCGGAGGTCACCAGCCGCACCTGGTCCAGCGATTTGCCCTGCACGCGCAGCCCGTTGGTCACCGCGGCGGCCACCGTGATGGCGGTGCCGTGCTGGTCGTCGTGGAACACCGGGATGCCCATCCGCGCGCGCAGGCGGGCTTCGATCTCGAAACACTCCGGCGCCTTGATGTCCTCGAGGTTGATCGCGCCGAAGCTCGGTTCCAGCGCGGCCACCACGTCGCAAAACCGATCCGGGTCGGCGGCGTCCACCTCGATGTCGAACACGTCGATGCCGGCGAATTTCTTGAACAGCGCGGCCTTGCCCTCCATCACCGGCTTGCCGGCCAGCGGGCCGATATTGCCCAGCCCCAGCACCGCGGTGCCGTTGGAGATCACCGCCACCAGGTTGCCGCGGCCGGTGTAGTCATGCGCGGTCGCGGGATCGGCGACGATTTCGAGGCACGCCGCCGCGACGCCGGGGGAATAGGCCAGCGCCAGATCGCGCTGGCTGGCCATGCGCTTGGTGGGTTCGACGCTCAGTTTCCCGGGCCGCGGCAGGCGGTGGTAGTCCAGCGCGGCACGGCGGAAATCGTCGTCCATGGAGGTTCCCTGTTCCCGGCCATGCCCTGACGGCGATGGCAATCTGTTCGGACCCCTCCTGAATTGTCCGGCGCGGAATCACAAGAGGGGCAGTCGTGACCCCGCGGGCGCGCGGGGTCCGCTGACGCGGCGGCGGATTCGCGCTACACCGGCCCCCGGCATCAGCAGGGAACGTCCTCATGCGCGAAATCGGCCATTTCATCGCCGGCCGGCCCACCCCAGGCACATCCGGCCAGTTCGGCGACGTGTTCAACCCGGCGCTGGGCGAAGTCACCGCCCGCGTCGCGCTGGCCTCGGCCGCCGAGGTCGATCAGGCGGTCGCGGTCGCCAACCGCGCCTTTCCCGCCTGGGCGGCGATGCCGGCGCTGCGCCGGGCCCGGGTGATGTTCCGCCTCAAGGATTTGCTGGAACGAAACCGCGCCCGCATTTCGGCCGCCATCACCGCCGAGCACGGCAAGATCCTGTCCGACGCCGACGGGGAGGTGCAGCGCGGGCTGGAAGTGGTGGAGTTCGCCTGCGGGATGCCGCATCTGCTGAAGGGCGAATACACCGAGCAGGTGGGCACCGGCATCGATGCCTATTCGGTGCGCCAGCCGCTCGGCGTGGTGGCCGGCATCACGCCGTTCAATTTCCCGCTGATGGTGCCGCTGTGGATGGTGCCGGTGGCGCTGGCCGCCGGCAATTGCTTCATCTTGAAACCGTCGGAGAAGGACCCGTCCGCCAGCCTGATCCTGGCCGAGCTGCTGGCCGAGGCCGGGCTGCCCGAGGGGGTGTTCCAGGTGGTGCAGGGGGCGCGGACCGCGGTGGAGGCGCTGCTCGCGCATCCGGGCATCGCCGCGATCAGCTTCGTCGGCTCCACCGCCATCGCCGAGACCATCTGGCGCGCCGGCACCGCCGCCGGCAAGCGCGTCCAGGCGCTGGGCGGGGCGAAGAACCATCTGGTGGTGATGCCGGACGCCGATCTGGACGATGCGGCCGACGCGCTGATGGGCTCGGCCTACGGCGCCGCCGGGGAGCGCTGCATGGCGGTCTCGGTCGCGGTGGCCGTGGGCAGCGCGGGCGACGCGCTGATCGATCGGCTGGAGCCGCGGGTGCGGGCGCTGAAGATCGGCCCGGGGACGGACCCGGAGGCGGAGATGGGCCCGCTGGTCACCGCCGAGCATCGCGCCAAGGTCATGGGCTATGTCGATCACGGCGTGGCCGAGGGGGCGAAGTTGCTGGTCGATGGCCGCGGCCTGAGGCTGCAAGGCTATGAGCGCGGGTTCTTCCTGGGCGGCTGCCTGTTCGACGGCGTGGGCACCGACATGCGCATCTATCGCGACGAGATTTTCGGCCCCGTGCTGGGGGTGGTGCGCGCCCCCGATCTCGCCACCGCGACCGAGATGGTGAACCGCCACGCCTATGGCAACGGGGTCGCCATCTTCACCGGCGACGGCGGCACGGCGCGGGAGTTCGCGTCGCAGGCGCAGATCGGGATGGTGGGTGTGAACGTGCCGATTCCGGTACCGATGGCGTTCCACAGTTTCGGCGGCTGGAAATCCTCGCTGTTCGGCGATCACCACGTCTATGGGCCGGAGGGGGTGCGCTTCTACACCCGCTACAAGGCGATCACCCAGCGCTGGCCGGCCGGCGCGCGGCGGGGCGCCGAGTTCGTGATGCCGACGCCGGGACGCTGACCCCTACCAACGGTAGCGCAGGCCGATATCCAGTTCCTCGGCCGGCGCGCCGTTGGTGAAATGGCCGTTCCAGGCGAGGCTGGCGCGCCAGTTCCCCTGCCCCACCAGGCTCACGCCCACCCCGGTATCCACCGTGGCATCCGGGGCCGATTGCGCGGTCTCGGTGGCGGCGAACAGCCCCAGCGTCTCGGTGTTCGCCACCGATCCGCCGCCCAGATACCCGGTCAGCCCGACCCGCACCCAGGGGATCAGCGTCGCGGTGCGCAGCGCGATATCGGTGCCCATCCGCACGCCGCCGCCCAGCGCGCCGGTGTCCGTCCGAACCGCCCCGTAACCCAGGTCCAGCGCGCCGGCCCCGGTTTCCGACAAGGTTCCGCTGTCGGCATGAAGATAGCGGGCGAAGGCGAACGGGATCAGGAACATCCGTCCCTGTTGCAGCCGGTATTGCACGGAAAGCGCCGCGGCGGCGAACCAGCCGGTCGCATCCCCCTTGGCGCCGAGGCCGGTGGGCGGCAGCGCGCGCGTCTCATGCGTCAGCAGGCCGCCGCCGCCGGCGGTGCCGGTGATCCTGAGCCGCCCGCGCGTCCACACCCCATACCCGTAGAGGCCGAAGGACCGCGTGGTGAGGCTCTGCGTCCCGCCCTGCGCCGAGGTGCCGAGGCCGGAGACCGCGAACCCCGCCACCACCCCGGGCCGCACCGCCCGCCCGTAGCCGACCAGCCCGCCGTATTGTTGCGTGCTCAGCCCGTTCGCCGCGCCCCACCCGCCGATGCCGCGCGCCCAGGCGCCGAGCAGCGGGTTGGTGTCGGCGGGATCCCCGATCACGCCGCCCGCATCCGTCAGCCGACCGAGGGTGGTGAACAGCGCCTGGTTCACCGCGTAGGCGTTGCCCGCGAAGCCGGCGCCGGTGGCGAAGGCGGGGGCCTGCGCCAGAGA
>DAHWNE010000135.1 GCA_027340195.1 Acetobacteraceae bacterium
CCCGGCGCGGCGGGTCTCGCGGCGCATCTCAGGCGCGCTCCGGCGCCGCGGCGCCGCGATGGGCATGGGCGTAGGGGATCGCCAGCACCGGATAGAGCGCCGCGGTCAGCGCCGCCTGGAAGAGCGCCGGGCCAACCGGCATCAGCCGCAGGTCCAGCATCGAGATCAGCGCCCACAGCAGCATCGCGGCCCCGGCGGCGACGGCGACGAAGCTCAGCCACACCGCGACCAGCCCGGCGGCCCCCAACGGGCGGCGCAGCCGCAGGGTGACGGCATGGACGCTCAGCAGCAGCAGGACCCCCGCGCCCAGCGGTTGCCAGCTCAGCAGGTCCAGCAGCAGCCCCAGCAGGAACACCACCAGCGCCGGCATCGAACCCGGCCGATAGAGGGTCCAGAAGAACACCGAGATCACCGCCACTGTCGGGCCCAGCACCGCCTGATCGGGGATGCCGAAGGGGGCGCCGGCCAGGATCAACAGCCCGACCGTCACCGCCACCGGCAGCGCGGCACGCGCCATCGCATCCAACCGCCGCCAGAGGCTGGGGCGGGGGCGGATGCCGGGCGCGGCGCCGAGTTCCTCCATCGCCGCCGCACCGGCTAAGGCGCCGCCGCGGCGGGCGGCGGCAGCCCGCCTTGCACCACCTGGACCGTCTCCAGCCGGTCCAGATCGGCATAGGGCACCACCTCCGGCACGTGATGGGCGGTCAGGCGCACCGTGCCCACCGGCAGATCGGGCGGGATGCCGTCGGCCAGGCCGGCGGTGACCACCTGCTCGCCCGGCCGCGGCGCGGCGCCGGTGGCGAAGATCAGACGCGGCCACGGCCCGTTGGTGCCGGCCAGGATGGCACGTCCCTTGCCGCCTTCCAGCAGCACCGGGATGCGGCTGTTGAGGTCGGTCAGCAACAGCACCCGCGCCGAGCGGGCGCCGACATCGGCGATCCGCCCCACCAGCGCGCCATGCGCCAGCACGATCTGGCCGGGCTGGATGAAATGATTGGGGCCGGTGGCCAGCAGCATCGCCCGCACATAGACCCCGCCGGCGTCGGCCACCACGCGGGCGGTGACGAATTCGGGCGCCGGCGAGGGCACCCAGTGCAGCGCCGCCTTCAGCGCCCGGTTCTGCGCCGCCAGCGCCACCGCCTGCCAGTGGCGCAGCCGCGCGTTCTCCGCGCGTAGGCGGGCGTTTTCGTTATCGACCCCGATCAGCCCCACCAGCCCGTCGGCGGTGACGCGCAGCGCCCGCACCGGAGGGGCAATCAGCGCGTAGAGCGGGGCCAACGCGTCCGACAGCACCGCGCGCGCCCGGTCACCCACCCGCAGGTCGAGCCGCCCCAGCAGCACCACCGCGAAGGAGGCGGCGAAAAGGACCGGCAGCGTAAGCCGCCCGAGGGCTTGTCGCAGCGGCAGGGAGAGGCGAAGCATGGGGTCAGTACATCGAACTCAGCACATTGCGCAAACGCTTCAGCTCCTCGAGCGCGCGACCGGTGCCGAGGGCGACGCATGAGAGCGCGTCCTCGGCCACCGCGACCGGCAGCCCGGTGGCGTCCCGCAGCACCTGATCCAGCCGGTGCAGCAGCGCCCCGCCGCCGGTCAGCATGATGCCCTTGTCCACGATGTCGGCCGACAGCTCGGGCGGGGTGTTCTCGAGCGCCACCTTCACCGCCTCGACGATCTGGCCCACCGGCTCCTGAAGGCTTTCGGCGATATGGGCCTGGCCCACCACCACCTCGCGCGGCACGCCGTTCATCAGGTCACGGCCCTTCACCTCGCGCCACGGACCGCCGTCATCGTCCGGGTGGGCGGCGGCGGCGCCGAGCTCCATCTTGATCCGCTCGGCGGTTGACTCGCCGATCAGCAGATTGTGGTTGCGGCGGATATAGCTGATGATCGCCTCGTCCATCTTGTCGCCGCCGACGCGCACGCTGCGGGAATACACGATCCCGCCGAGCGAGATCACCGCGACCTCGGTGGTGCCGCCGCCGATATCGACCACCATGCTGCCGGAGGGTTCGGTGACCGGCAGCCCGGCGCCGATGGCGGCGGCCATCGGCTCCTCGATCAGCAGCACCCGGCGAGCGCCGGCGCTTTCGGCGCTTTCCTGGATGGCGCGGCGCTCGACCGCGGTGGAGCCCGAGGGCACGCAGACGATGATGAGCGGCGAGGCGAAGCCGCGGCGGCCATGCACCTTGCGGATGAAGTGTTTGATCATCTCCTCCGCCACCTCGAAATCGGCG
>DAHWNE010000142.1 GCA_027340195.1 Acetobacteraceae bacterium
CAAGTGTTGCAGGTGGAGAACAGGTCATAGGTCCCTCGCGCCGCATAGAACGCGCTACCCGGATAGGGACCGTCGCGGAGCCGCCGTGGCGCGCCGTCCGGCCCCGGCGCGAAGGCGCCCGCAAGGAACCGCATCAGCCCCGCCCGCCCGGCGGCGCCGACCGGCAGCCGCACCACCGCGCGGGCGCCGAATGCCGCTTCCGGCGGGCGATGCAACGCGGTCAGCAGCAGGACCGCCCGGCTCGGGAAGATCGCCGCCACCGCACCCAGCGGATCGGCGCCATGCGCCATGAAGAAATTGCGTTCGCCGAATCCCAGGCACAGCACGCGCGCGCCCGGGAACCGCGTTGCCGCGGCGGCCAGCGCGCCGGAGGCATCGGCCGACGGCGCGCAAAGATCGGTGTGCCAGCCACGATCGGCGATCGCCACCCACGAGACGGGATGCACCGGCGCCGGCCCGGGGGGCGGCGCGGCGGCACAGGCGGCAAGCGCCGCCAGCGCGGGCAAGGCGATCGCCGCCCGCAACCGGCGGATCATCGCAAGGACGCCGCTCCGCCCGCGCGCGGGCGCGCCGCTACCCCGCCCGGCCAGGCTCCCGGTTCCCCAGCCAGGTGCCGATCCGCTGCACCGCCTCCTGCAACGCCTCCAGGCTGGCGGCGTAGGAGAACCGCACATGCCCGTCCCCCAGCGCTCCGAAGCTGGTGCCCGACACCGTCGCCACCCCCGCCTCGTCCAGCAGCCGGGTCTGGAACGTGCGCGAATCCATCCCCGTCCCGGTGATGTTCGGGAACGCATAGAATGCCCCGCCCGGGGACGCGCAATGTACCCCCGGCAACGCGTTCAGCGCCGGAATGATGTAGTCCCGCCGCGCCGCGAACGCCGCCATCATCTTCGCCACCGGCTCGCGCGGCCCCGTCAGCGCCGCGATCCCGGCATATTGCGCCGAGGCGTTCACGCAGGAATGGGAGTTGATCGCCAGCCGCTCGGCGTGCGGAAACAGCGCCTCCGGCCACACCCCGAAGCCCAGCCGCCAGCCGGTCATGGCATAGGTCTTCGACCACCCATCCAGCAGGATCAGCCGGTCCGCCAGCTCGGGGTAGGTGGTCAGGCTGACATGGCGACCCTCGTACACCATCTCGCCATAGATTTCATCGGACATCACCGCCAAATCCGGGTGCCGTGCCAGCCCCGCCACCAGCCGGTCGATCTCCGCCCGCGGCGCCACCCCGCCGGTCGGGTTGCCGGGCGAGTTCAGGATCAGCAGCCGCGTGCGCGGGGTGATCTGGTCCAGCACCTCGGCGGCGTCGAAGGAGAACCCCTTGCTCTCATGCGCCCGCATCGGCACCGGCGTGGCGCCGGAGAAGCGGATCACGCTCTCGTAGATGGGAAACCCGGGGTTCGGATAGATGATCTCCGCCCCCGGTTCGCCGAACATCATGATGGCGAAGAACATGGTCACCTTACCGCCCGGCACCACCAGCACGCGGTCGGGGGAGATTTCCACCCCGTGCCGGCGATGCAGATCGGCCGCCACCGCCTCGCGTAGCGGCAGGATGCCGTTGGCGGGCGTGTAGCCGTGGTGCCCGTCGGCCAGCGCCTTGCGCCCGGCCTCGACGATATGCGCGGGGGTGGGGAAATCGGGTTGGCCGATGCCCAGGTTGATGATGCTGCGGCCCTGGCGTTGCAGGGCGGTGGCGCGGGCCAGCACCTCGAACGCGGATTCGGTGCCAAGCTGGCTCATGCGCCCGGCGAGGATAGGCATGGGACGGTCCTGCAAACGGTGGGGCGCGTAACCTATGGGCCGGCGCGCGGTTGTCAAACCGCCCGGGCCCGCCCCTCAGGCGTGCCCGGCCGCCGCCGACAGCGACAACGGGTCGATCCGCAGCGCCGCCAGCGCCCGGCGCCATTTGGTGTCGTGCGCGGCATCGAACACCAGCGCCTCCGGCGCCGGCATGGTCAGCCAGGCGTTCTGCGCGAGCTCGGTCTCCAGCTGCCCCGGGCCCCAGCCGGCATAGCCCAGCGCCAGCAGCCCCTCGCGCGGCCCGCCGCCCTCGGCGATCGCCTTCAGCACGTCCAGGCTGGCGGTCAGCGCCAGCTGCTCGTTCACCCGCAGGCTACCTTCCCCGGTCCAATCCGCGGTGTGCAGCACGAAGCCGCGGCCGTTATCCACCGGCCCGCCGGCCCACAGGCGGATGTGCCGCGCCGGCGGCACCGGCACGATCTCCAGCTGGCGCAGCAACTCCTCGAAGCTGGGGCGGGCCAGCGGCCGGTTGATCACCAGCCCCATCGCCCCTTCTTCCGTATGCGCGCACAAATAGATCACGCTGCCGGAAAAGCGCGGGTCTTCCATCGCCGGCATGGCGATCAGCAACTGGCCGGTCAGGAACCGGTCGGGGTCACGTGCGGCGGAGGGGCGGTTCGATGCCATGCGCCGAAAATGGGGCGGCGGCGCGCCTCGCGCAAGCGTCATCGCCCGCCATACCCGTCCGGGTGCGCCGCCCGCCACGAAGCCGCGGTGGCGACGATCTCCCGCAGCCCCGGCAGGCGCGGCGTCCAGCCGGTGGCCGCGCGCAGGCGCTCGGCCGAGGCCACCAGCACCGCC
>DAHWNE010000145.1 GCA_027340195.1 Acetobacteraceae bacterium
GCACCAGGGTGGGGCCGGGCCAGCTGGCGCCCGCGGGCGCGTCCCAGCCGCCGATCTCGTGCTCGAGGGCGGCGATGATCTCGGAGAGCCCGATCCGCCAGCCGGCCGGCCGGCCGGGGAGGAAATTCTGCATCAGGAAGCCGCGCAGGGCCGGATCCGGCACCGCGCCGGCCAGCGCCGCGTCGGCCTCGGCGCGCGTCATGCCCGCCGCGAGGGGCAGCCCGGCCATCGCGGCGGCGATGGCGGCGAAATGCGGCGGATAGGGGCGCGGGGCGATATCGGCCACCACCAGAGCGCCCGGCACCGCAGGGTAGTCCAGCGCCAGCCGCATCGCCACTTTGCCGCCCATGGGATGGCCGATCACCGCCGCCGGCTGCGCCCCCAGCGCCGCCAGCGTCGCCGCCACATCCGCCGCCATCGCCGCGTAGGACATATCGGGGTCGTGGCCGCTCGCCCCGTGGTTGCGCAGATCAAGCGCGATCACGCGCCACCGCGCCGCCATCCGCTTCTGCACCAGGCCGAAATTGCGCGCCGATCCGAACAGCCCGTGCAGCAGCACCACCGGCGCCCCCGCTCCGGCCTCGGTCGCGTGCAGCCTCATCGCCGTCGCCCGGAGACCGCGGCCAGCCCCACCCCGGCCAGGATCAGCGCCGTGCCGGCGACCAGATCCGGGGTGATGGGTTCGCCCAGGATCCAGTTCGACAGCAGAATCCCGAAAGCCGGCGTGGCCAGGAAGCCGACCGAGGCGACCACCGCGGGCAGGATGACCGTCGCCTCGATCACCCCCCAGGTGCCCAGCGGGCCGGCAATCAGCCCGACATAGGCGAGGCAGCCCCAGGCCGTGCCATCGCCGAGCCCGCCGTGCGGCGCCTCCCGCAGCAGCAGCGGGGCCAGGATCAGCGCCGCCACCAGGAAGCACCAGGGCAGCAGGCTCGCCATCGGCGAGACCGGCGGGAAGCGGCGCAGCACCAGGATGGCGATGCTCCAGGACAGCGCCGCCCCCAGCAGCAGCGCGTTGCCCACCAGCGCGCGACGGGAGGCCCAGTCGATCGCCCACGGCCCCACCAGCACGGCGATGCCGCCGAGCCCCACCAGCGTGGCGACCCAGCGGGCGGGCGGGATCGGCTCGCGCAGGAAGATCAACGAGAGCGGCACGACGAAGATGGTGGTTGTGTTGGCCAGCACCGCGGTGCGCCCGGCGGCCACCCAGGCCACCGCCAGATGCGCCAACGCGAAATAGATGCCGAGCTGGAAGGCGCCGACCGCCAGGATCACCGGCCAGTCACCCCGGCGCGGCAGCGCGAACCGCCCGGTCGCCGCCAGCAGCGCCGCCGCCACCAGCCCCGAGAGCACGGCGCGGCCCTCGGCGAACCAGAGCGGTGCCGCGCCATGGTCGATTGCCAGCTTGGTGAGCGGCCAGCCCGAGGAGAGCAAGGTGACCGAGACCAGCAGATAAGCGAAGCCGCGCGCGGGGGCGGTCGCGGAAATCGGTTGCGAAGCGTCAATGGCGCGTGACATGATCGGTAATGGCCTTTTCGGTGATTGCGCGGGACCCACGTACCGGCCAGATCGGCGGCGCCTGTTGCGCGCGCGTGATGGCCGCCGGCGCGCGCGTGCTCGCCTGCGCCACCGATGCCGGCGCGGTGCTGATCCAGCATCGCACCGACCCCAGGCTGGGTCCGGAAGGGCTGCGGCTGCTGCGGGCGGGACATGACGCGCAGCAGACAATCGACTTGCTGGTGGCGTCAACGCCGCACGCGCACTGGCGGCAGATCGCGGTGCTGGATCTCGCCGGCCGCTCGGCCGCCTGGTCGGGCGCGCGCTGCAAGCCGGAGGTGAGCGAAGCCCCCGGCCGCGAGGCCTGCGTGATCGGCACCGGGCTCGCCGCCGCGCTGGCCGCGGCGGCGATGCTGCGCGCGGTGGGCGCCGACCCGGCGCTGCCGCTGGCGGAGCGGCTGATGCGCGCGCTCGAAGCGGGCCTCGCCGCCGGCGGCAATTGCGACGGCGAGAGCAGCGCCATGCTGCGGGTGATGGCCGCGCCCGACCTGCCGCTGGTGGATCTGCGCGTCGATTTCGACCCCACCCCGGTGGCCGCCCTGCGTGCCCTCTGGACCCGCTTCGCGCCGCTCACCGGGGAGTTCCTGTTGCGCGCCACCGAACCCGGCAACCCCGCCATCCGCAGTTAGGCAGGTCTTTCCGGGCTGGCCCGGTGGTTGCATCCTGTCCCGCGTCCCCTCCGCCGAGGCCAGACGTGATCCTGAACGACTACGCCGCCCCGGGCTTGCACTGCGAACTGACCGACAATCCGGCCGGGGCGGAGATCCGCGCCCGGCTGGAACGGCTCAGCATCGACGCCCTGCAGGCCCGCGCCGCCGCGGCCGAGGCCGAGCTCTACAACCTCGGGATCACCTTCACCGTCTATTCCGACAAGGATGCGATCGACCGCATCCTGCCGTTCGACGTGATCCCGCGCGTGATCGCGGCCGAGGAGTGGCGACATATCGAGGCCGGGGTCACCCAGCGCGTCGCCGCACTCAACCTGTTGCTGGCCGATCTCTATCACGACCAGCACATCCTGCGGGACGGCGTGCTGCCGCCGGCGCTGATCCTCGGCCACAAGCAGTTCCGCCCGGAGATGATCGGCGTCGATCTGCCGCACGGCACCTATGTGCATATCTGCGGCACCGACATCATCCGCGGCGCCGACGGCGGCTTCATGGTGCTCGAGGACAACGCACGCACCCCCTCCGGCGTCAGCTACGTGATCGAGAACCGGCACATGATGCTGCGCGCGTTCCCCGATCTGGTCGATGGCATCGGTCTGCGCGCCGTCGATGACTACGGGCTGCGCCTGCGCGCGGCGTTGCGCGCCTGCGACCCGGCCGCGGCGACGGATCCGCAGATCGTGCTGCTGTCGCAGGGGGACTATAATACCGCGTTCTTCGAGCATGTGTTCCTGGCCCGCGAGATGGGCGTGCCGCTGGTGGAGGGGCGCGATCTCGTGGTGCGGGACGATCGGGTGTTCATGCGCACCATCGCCGGGCTGGCCCCGGTCGAGATGATCTACCGGCGCATCAACGACGATTTCCTCGACCCCGAGGTCTTCAACCCCGACAGTATGCTGGGGGTGCCGGGACTGATGCGGGCCTACCGTGCCGGCACGGTGGGGCTCGCCAACGCCATCGGCACCGGGGTCGCCGACGACAAGGCGGTCTATGCCTACATGCCGCGCATCATCCGCTATTATCTTGGGCAAGAGCCGATCCTGCCGAATGTCGAGACCCATCTCTGCCGCGAGGCGGAGGGGCTCGCCTATACGCTCGATCACTTGGCCGAGCTGGTGGTCAAGCCGGTGGGGGAGGCGGGCGGCTACGGCATCACCATCGGCCCGCGCGCCTCGGCGGCCGAGCTCGAGGCCTGCCGCACGCAGCTTCTGGCTGACCCGGCCAACTACATCGCCCAGCCCTGCATCGCGCTCTCGGTCGCGCCGACGCTGATCGAGGGCGCGGTGGAGCCGCGGCACGTGGACCTGCGCCCGTTCGCGATCACCGGCGCCGGCACCTGGGTGCTGCCGGGCGGTCTCACCCGCGTCGCGCTGCGGCGCGGATCGCTGGTGGTCAATTCCTCGCAAGGCGGCGGCTCGAAGGATACCTGGGTCCTTGAATAACGATCTGCTCTCGCGCTCGGCCGAGGCGCTGTTCTGGCTGTCGCGCTATGTCGAGCGGGCGGAGAACCTGGCCCGCATCCTGGACGTGAACGAGAGCTTC
>DAHWNE010000153.1 GCA_027340195.1 Acetobacteraceae bacterium
CCGCGCCACTTCGGTCTTGCCGACGCCGGTCGGGCCGCTGAACAGGTAGTTGCCGATCGGCTTCTCCGGCTCGCGCAGCCCGGCGCGGGCAAGCTTGATCGCCGCGGACAGCGCCTCGATCGCCTTATCCTGGCCGAACACCATGGATTTCAGGTCGCGTTCCAGGTTGCGCAGCGTCTCCTTGTCGTCGGCGGAGACCGATTTCGGGGGAATTCGCGCGATCTTGGCGACGATCTCCTCGACATCGCGCAGGGTGACGGTCTTGCGGCGCTTGTTCTCGGGCAACAGCATCCGGCTCGCGCCCACCTCGTCGATCACGTCGATCGCCTTGTCGGGCAGCTTGCGGTCGTTGATATATTTGGCCGACAGCTCCACCGCCGCGCGGATCGCTTCCTCGGTGTAGCGGACGCGATGGTGCTTCTCATAGTTGGTCTTGAGGCCGCGCAGAATCTTGACGGTATCCTCGATGTTCGGCTCGTTCACGTCGATCTTCTGGAACCGGCGTACCAGGGCGCGGTCCTTCTCGAAATAGTTGCGGAACTCCTTGTAGGTGGTGGAGCCGATGCAGCGCAGCGTGCCCGAAGCCAGCGCCGGCTTGAGCAGGTTGGAGGCATCCATGGCGCCGCCCGAGGTGGCGCCGGCGCCGATGACGGTGTGGATCTCGTCGATGAACAGGATCGCGCCGGCCTGGTTCTCGAGCTCGGTGACCACCGCCTTCAGCCGTTCCTCGAAATCGCCGCGGTAGCGGGTGCCGGCCAGCAGCGCGCCCATATCGAGGGCGAAGATGGTGGATTTCGCCAGCACCTCCGGCACGTCGCCCTCGACGATGCGCTTGGCCAACCCCTCGGCGATGGCGGTCTTGCCGACGCCGGGATCACCCACATAGAGCGGGTTGTTCTTGGTGCGCCGGCAGAGGATCTGGATGGTGCGCTCGATCTCGGTCTCGCGCCCGATCAGCGGGTCGATCTTGCCCGCCATCGCCTTCTTGTTGAGGTTCACGCAGTAGTTCGACAGCGCGTCCTGCCCGCGGCGGGAGGGTTTTTCCTCCCGCTCCGCCTCGCCCTGGCCTTCCCCGCCGGGCGCGGCGCTGCCCTGCACCGGACGCGGCGCCGACCGCCCCGGCGCCTTGGCGATCCCGTGCGAGATGAAATTGACCGCGTCCAGCCGGGTCATGTCCTGCAGCTGGAGGAAATAGACCGCGTGCGATTCGCGCTCGGAGAACAGCGCCACCAGGACGTTGGCCCCGGTGACCTCGTCGCGGCCGGAGGACTGCACATGGATGGCGGCGCGCTGCACCACCCGCTGGAACCCGGCGGTGGGCTTCGGGTCGCCCGAGCGGTCGGTCGCCAGTCCGGCGAGGTCCTTGTCGAGGAACTCGCCCAGATCGGCGCGCAGCTTTTCCAGATCCACCCCGCACGCCCGCAGCACCCCGGCGGCGTCGGCATCGTCGGCCAGCCCCAACAAAAGATGTTCGAGGGTGGCGTATTCGTGCTTGCGCTGGCTGGCGAGCGACAGGGCGCGATGCAGCGTCTGTTCGAGGTTACGCGACAGCATGGCGGCGCTCCTGCGGCGGTCGGGAAACGTGTCTCATCGGCAGGCTATTCCTTTTCGATGGTACACTGCAAAGGGTGCTGGTTCTGTCGCGCGAGGTCCATCACCTGGGTGACCTTGGTCTCGGCGACCTCGTAGGTATAAAGCCCGCAGACGCCGACGCCGCGACGATGCACATGCAGCATGATGCGGGTGGCTTCCTCGCGGGTCTTCTGGAAGAATCGCTCCAGCACATGAACGACGAACTCCATCGGCGTGTAGTCGTCGTTGAGCATCAGGACCTTGTACATCGCCGGCTTGCGCGTCTTCGGCCGCGGGCGGACCACCACCCCGGTATTCGGACCGTCGCTCCCCCGCCTGTCGTTCGTGCTCATGGTCATCCACTATGGTCTCGCCGGCCGGCCTTGGCCCGCCTCCGGTCGCAGCATATCGGAACCCGCGGCGATGATAAAAGAGTGTCATCTTCCCGGACGCGCCGTCCGGACGCAAAAAACCCGGACCCGCATGGCGGGCCCGGGTTTCGCAAGCGGGTGGGCGGCACCGCTCGGGGGGGAGGGGTGCGGTGCCGCCCGGGGTCGCGCCGCCAGGTCTGGTCAGACCGGCTTCGCGAACTTCTCGACCGCCAGGGTGACGCGCGCGGTCAGCGGCGCCAGGGTCTGCTCGGTCAGCTTGATCGAGGCGTCGGTCAGCTTGCCCGACTCCGCGAGCGTCTTCTCGATCGCGGCGCGGGCGAACCCGGTCTGCAGATCGATCGCGTCCTTGAGCGACTTCACCGAGGTGAGCGCCTTGAAGGTGGCCATGCTCTCCTCGTAGTTGCCCTGGGCGGTGGCGGCGACCTGCTTGGACAGGTCCTGCAGGCCGGCGGCCCAGATCTGGCCGGCCTTCATCACGGCTTCCAGGTTGCCCTGGCCGAACGCCACGAACTCTTCCGCGGTCTTCATCGCTTTCTCCATGCCTTCCTTGACCTTGGCCTGGGTCTTTTCCATCCCGGCCGTCGCCTGTGCCATGCCGTCCTTCAGGGCGGCCACGGTCTGCTCGATCCCCTTCGCGCCCGCTTCGGCCGCGAAATTCACCGCCGGGGCCGGATCCACCACCGAGGCGTCTTCCGACTTGCTCTTGACTGCCATTGCCGTGCTCCTGTTCTGGGCCGCGCCGGCCCGTTACGTCTGCCGTTCAACCTTTTGCTGCATCGCAGCATGACGGCGATATAGGCCCCGCGAAGCGGCCGATCAAGGGGAAAATTGTGCGCCGCACAATGCCGCCGCCGCCGGGGTTCGCCCGCCAAACTTCCGGGCGGTTTCAGCACCGCCCTGTAACCCGTTCATCAATTTCTCATATTTTCGCGCTACCCCGCTGGACAACCGCCCCGAACCGCGTCTAACGTGGCCTCGGCTTGCAGGAGAAAGACGGAAATGGCGCCTCTGGATGGGGTCTGGCGCAACATTATGCGCGCGTTCGCTGTCCTGGCGATGTTTCCCGTCGCCGCCCTGGCCGCGCCGCCGCCGCAATCCTCCATCCTGGAAGTCGCGTCCACTGGCCGCGTGCTCGAGGCGAAGGATCCGGACGCGCTGCGCCACCCGGCCAGCCTGACCAAGCTGATGACCCTCTACATGACCTTCCAGGCCCTGCGCGACCACCGCATCGCCATGGACGAGCTGGTTCCGGTCTCGCCCCACGCCGCGGCGCAACAGCCGACCAAGCTCGGGCTGGTGCCCGGGATGCGGATCACCGTCCACCAGGCCATCCTCGGTCTCATCACCCGCTCGGCCAATGACGCGGCGGTCGCGCTGGCCGAACTGCTCGGCGGGTCCGAGCCGCGGTTCGCACAAATGATGACGCTCGAGGCCCACGCGCTCGGGATGCGGCGGACCCATTTCGTCAATGCCTCCGGCCTGCCGGCCGCCGAGCAATGGACCACCGCGCGTGACATGGCGCTGCTGGCGCGCCGGCTGATCGCCGATTTTCCCCAGTATTATCCGCTGTTCAGCACCCCCAGCTTCGTCTTCCACGGACAGACGGTGGTCAATCTGGACCGGATGCTGAAGCTCTATCCCGGCGTGGACGGTCTCAAGACCGGGTTCGTCGATGCCTCCGGGCGGAACCTCGTCACCTCCGCCGTGCGCGACGGGGTGCGGCTGGTGGGGGTGGAGTTCGGCGCCACCTCCTGGCCGCAGGCCTATGGCGGCATGGCGCAACTGCTGAATTCCGGCTACCTGGCGCTCAACGTCCCGCTCGGCGGGACGCGGGTGATGACCGCGCAGGCGGCGCCGGGCCTGGGCGGGCTGATCTCCCACGCTCACGCCGCGACCCTGCCGCACCCCCCCCTGCGCATGGCCGCGTTCCACCCGCCCGCGGCCCCGCCGCCGACCGCCCATCCGCCCGCGCCCCACCCGATCTGGCATCCGGTCGCCTACCGCCGGCCCGCCCCCGCCGCCGGCTGGGGCATCCAGGTGGGGGCTTTCCGCAGCCTGCCGGTCGCGCGTTCGGTCGCCTATCGTGCCCGACAGATGATCCGCGGCGGCGGGGTGCGGCTGCAACGTATCGCCATCCGCGGCGGATTCGTCTGGCGCGCGCAGGTCACCGGCCTGTCGCAGCACGCCGCCTATGGCGCCTGCGGGCAGCTCGCCCACGACCGGCGGCCGTGTATGGTCTTCCGCTTGCTGCCGGGCCGGCGCATCGCCCGCGGCTGACCCCCTCCTCAACTCGGCACGATCGAGGCAAGCTGGCACTCCCGCTGCCCTGCCGGAGTCTCTCCATGACCAAATTCGGCCTTGCCCAACCCGTCCGCCGTGTCGAGGATCCGCGCCTGCTGCTGGGCCATGGCCGCTACACCGATGACATCGTGCTGCCCGGAATGCGCCACGGCCTGGTGCTGCGCAGCCCACACGCCGCCGCCCGCATCGACGCCATCGACACCGCCGCGGCCGCGTCCATGCCCGGGGTGCGCGCGATCTACACCGCCGCCGATCTGGAAGCCGACGGCATCGGCC
>DAHWNE010000154.1 GCA_027340195.1 Acetobacteraceae bacterium
CCTCGATCCCCTCCAGCACGCGGTGCAGCTGAAAGCGGGTGCGGATCAGGCTCCAGCGATGCGGGGTGATCTGCACATGCTCGAACTGCACCGTGGTGGCGCGCGCCAGAGCGTTCAACGTCTCGCCGGTGGCGTCGGAGACCAGATGGAGGTTGATGCGGTCGCGCGGCATCTCAGTGCGTCGGGTAGCTGCGCGGGTAGGTGATCTGCCCGGCCGGCCCGGGCGGCGAGGGCGGCCCCTTCTTGCCGCAGCCGGCCAGCGCCAGCGCCGCCATCAGCGCGGCCAGCAGCAGCCCCGCCCTCATGCCAGCACCGCCCGCCAGCGGGCCGCCTGCGCGGCCACGTTCGCCGGCGCGGTGCCGCCGTAGCTGGTCCGCGAGGCCACCGAAGCCGTCACCCCCAGCACCGCGAAGACATCCGCGGTGATCTCCGGGCAAACCGACCGCATGTCGGCCAGCGACAGGCCGGACAGATCGACCCCGCGCGTCTCCGCCAGCGCCACCAGCCGCCCGGTGACGTGATGCGCATCGCGGAACGGCAGGCGCAGCACCCGCACCAGCCAATCGGCGAGATCGGTCGCGGTGGCGTAGCCGGCGCCGGCGGCGGCCGCCATCCGCGCCGCGTCGGGGCGCAGATCGCGCACCATGCCGGCGGTTGCCGCCAGCGCCAGGGTCCAGGCGGCGGCGGCGTCGAACACCCCCTCCTTGTCCTCCTGCATGTCCTTGGCATAGGCCAGCGGCAGGCCCTTCATCACCGTCAGCAGCCCCACCAGCGCCCCGGTAACGCGCCCGGTCTTGGCCCGCACCAGCTCGGCCGCGTCCGGGTTGCGCTTCTGCGGCATGATGGACGACCCGGTGGTGAAGGCGTCCGACAGGCGGATGAAGCCGAACGGCGCGCTGGTCCAGATCACGATCTCCTCGGCGAAGCGCGACAGATGCATCGCCGAGATCGCCGCCGCCGCCAGGAACTCCAGCGCGAAATCGCGGTCGGAGACGGCATCCAGCGAATTGGCCGCCGGCCGGTCGAAGCCCAGCGCGGCGGCGGTCATATCGCGGTCGATCGGGAACGAGGTGCCGGCCAGCGCCGCCGACCCCAGCGGGCACTCGTTCATCCGCCGCCGCGCGTCGGCCAGCCGGCCGCGGTCGCGGGACAGCATTTCGACATAGGCCAGCAGGTGATGCCCGAAGGTCACCGGCTGGGCGGTCTGCAGATGGGTGAAGCCGGGCATCGGCAGGGCGGCGTGCTCGGCGGCGCGCTCGGCCAGCGCGGCCATCAGATCGCGCAGCTGGGCGTCGATCCCGTCGATGGCATCGCGCACCCACAGGCGGAAATCGGTCGCCACCTGGTCGTTGCGGCTGCGCGCGGTGTGCAGCCGCCGGCCCGCCTCGCCGATGCGCGCGCTCAGCCGCGCCTCGATATTCATGTGGATGTCTTCCAGCGCCTCGTCGAAGGCGAAGCGTCCGGCGGCGATCTCCGCCTCGATCGCGTCGAGCCCGGCGGCGATTGCGGTGGCGTCGGCGGCGGGGATGATGCCGCAATGGGCCAGCATCGCCGCGTGGGCGCGCGAACCGGCGATATC
>DAHWNE010000155.1 GCA_027340195.1 Acetobacteraceae bacterium
ACCGGGGTCACCCCCATCACCGCCAGGCCGGAGCGAAGCGTGATCGCCGTGGCCGCCACCAAGGCAAGGCGCGCCCGGGTCTCGGCCGGCCGGTCGGGCAGCAGGAAGCGCAGCGCCGCATCATCCTTGCCGCGGTTCCACAGCATATGAAAATCGGCGGCCAAGTCATAGAGGTAAAATGCGATTCGGTGCGGCTCCCCGGCCTCCGCCGCGGCCTGCACAAGGCGCGGCCAGCCGGCCAGCCGGCGCAGCAGCGCCAGTTCCGGCTCGGCGGTCAGGCTGTCCAGCGGCGCCTCCGCCAGCGCGGCCTCGCCGATGTCGCCGAGCGCCGACATCGCCGCCGCCGCCCGCAGCACCGACCGGCAGCGCGCATGGGCGTATTGCACGTAGAAGACCGGATTGTCGCGGGTCTGCGCCACCACCGCATCGAGATCGAACACCATCTGCGCATCCGCCTTGCGGGTCAGCATGGTGAAGCGCACCGCGTCCTTGCCCACCTCGTCGAGCAGATCGCGCAACGTCACGTAGCTGCCGGCGCGCTTGGACATGCGCACCGGCTGCCCGCCCTTCATCACATGCACGATCTGGCACAGCACCGCCTCCAGCTTCGCCCGCCCGCCGGACACGGCGGTGACCGCGGCGGCCAGCCGGGCCACGTAGCCGCCGTGATCGGCGCCCAGCACGTCGATCAGCCGGGTGAAGCCGCGGTCTACCTTGTCGGCGTGATAGGCGATGTCGTTGGCGAAATACGTGTTCGAGCCGTCGGATTTGCGCAGCGGCCGATCGACGTCGTCGCCGAATTTCGTGGCACGGAAAAGGGTCTGCGGGCGGGGTTCCCAATCCTCCGGCGTCTTGCCCTTGGGCGGCTCCAACACGCCTTCATAGATCAGCCCGTCGGCGCGCAGCCGTTCGATCAGCGCATCGGCGGCACCGGAGGCGACCAGCGCGCGCTCGGAGGAGAACACCTCCTGCGTCACGCCGAGGGCGGCGAGATCGGCGCGCACCTGCTCCATCATCGCGGCGATCGTATGATCCCGGACGATATCGAGCCACAGCTCGGGAGCGGCGATGGTCCCGGCCGGGGTGGCGAGCGCGGCGCCGTGGCGCGCGGCCAGCGCCTCGCCCACCGGTACCAGATACTCACCGCGATATTGCAGCCCGCCCGGCACCTCGGCGGCGAACTCCGCCTCGGTCAGCTGCGTGCCGATCGCTTGCAGATAGCGCCAGTAGGCGGCCCAGGCGAGCGCCGTGACCTGCGCCCCGGCATCGTTGATGTAGTATTCCTTGGTGACCGCGTAGCCGGCCTTGGTCAGCAGATTGGCGAGCGCATCGCCGACCACCGCGCCGCGGCAATGGCCGATATGCATCGGCCCGGTGGGGTTGGCGGAGACATATTCCACGTTCACCCGGATGCCGGCGCCGGTACTGCCGTCACCATAAGCCTCGCCCGCGCGCAGGATGCCGGGAAGAATCCCCTGCCAGGCCACGGGACGCAGGCGAAGATTGACGAAGCCCGGCCCGGCCGGCGTCGCCTCCGCGATCTCGGCCAGCGCGCGCAGCTTCTCGGCCAGCGCCTCGGCCAGGGCGCGCGGGTTGCGCCCGGCCGGCCGCGCGGCCAGCATCGCCGCGTTGGTGGCCAGGTCGCCATGCGCGGGATCGCGCGCGGGCGACAGCTCCACCCGCGCGAGCAGATCGCGCGGCAGCTCGGGCAACAGCGCGATCAGGGCGTCCTGGATGCGGGCGCGGAGATCGGCGAGCAAATCTGGCATGGCGATTGGGGTCCGGGCACGAAGCCGCCCCGAGATAACGATCTGCCGCCGCCGCGCAACCCCACGCCCCGTACTCAACCGCTGATGCCGAGATCGGTCAGCCGCCGGTGCTCGTCCATCGCGTAACGATCGGTCATGCCGGCCACGTAATCGGCCACCGTCACCGCCGCGCGTTGGGTGCCCGCCTCGCCGGCGCGGGCCCGCCAGTCGTCGGGCAGCATGGAGGGGTCCTCCAGCAGCAACCCATACAGCGCCCCGGTCAGCCGCCGGGCCTTGCTGGTCATGCGGTTGACCCGCCAGTGCCGATACATCCGCGCGTAGAGGAACTCCTTGATGGCGCGGTTGGCGGCTTCCATCGGTTCGCTGAACGCCACCACCCGCCGCCGCGCCCGGCGCACCGCATCGGCATCGCGCGGCGCCAGCTTCGCCAGCCGCCGTCCGGTCTCGGCGATCACGTCGCCGACCAGCGCATCGATCACCCGGCGGATGGTCTCATGACGCAGCCGTGGCGGCGGCACGTCCAGGCTGGCCTGCCGGGCGGCAGCGAGCGCCTCGGACACCACCGGCAGGTGCGCGATCTCCTCGAACCCGAACAGCCGGGCCCGCAGCCCGTCGTCCAAGTCGTGGCTGTGATAGGCGATGTCATCGGCCAGCGCCGCGACCTGCGCCTCGGCCGAGGGGTTCGTTCCGAGATCGAGTTTATGGCGCGCGTCGTACTCGGCGATATA
>DAHWNE010000174.1 GCA_027340195.1 Acetobacteraceae bacterium
TGGCCTCGGCGGCGCGGTCGGCCTCCACCACCACCGCCATGCCCACCCCGCAATTGAACACCCGCAGCAACTCGGCCGGCGCGATGTTGCCGGTCGCGGCCAGCCAGCGGAACACCGGCGGCACCGGCCAGTCCGCGTTCAGCACCGCCACCGTGCCGTCCGGCAGCACCCGCGGCAGATTTCCCGGCAGGCCGCCGCCGGTGATATGCGCCGCCGCCTTCAGCAGCCCCGCGCGATGCAGCGCCAGCAGCGCGCGCACGTAAATCTTCGTGGGCGCCATCAGCGCCTGGCCCAGGCTGCGCCCGGGCGCGAACGGGGCCGGCGCCTCCCAGCCGAGGCCGGATGCGGCCACCACCCGGCGCACCAGCGAGAACCCGTTGGAATGCACGCCGCTGCTCGCCAGCCCCAGCACCGCGTCGCCGGCGGTCACGCCGCGCGGCAGCAGCCGCCCGCGCTCGGCCGCGCCGACCGCGAATCCGGCCAGGTCGTAATCCTCGCCGGCATACATGCCCGGCATCTCGGCGGTCTCCCCGCCCACCAGCGCACAGCCGGCCTCGCGGCAGCCATCGGCGATGCCGCCGATCACGCCCTGCGCCTGCGCCACGTCCAGCCGGCCGGTGGCGAAATAATCCAGGAAGAACAGCGGCTCGGCCCCCTGGACCACCAGATCGTTCACGCACATCGCGACCAGATCGATCCCCACCTCGGCGTGCAGGCCGGTCTCGATGGCGATCTTCAGCTTGGTGCCGACGCCGTCGGTGGTGGCTACCAGGATCGGGTCGGCGTAGCCGGCCGCGCGCGGATCGAACAGCGCCCCGAAGCCGCCGATCCCGCCCAGGCTGCCCGCCCGGGCGGTGGCGCGCGCCAGCGGGGCGATGGCGGCCACCAACGCCTCCCCGGCATCGATATCCACCCCGGCGTCGCGGTAGCTGAGGCCGCGCGGGCTGCTGGTCATCCTGGCCCTCGATACGCTAGGGAAAGCTGCATGAACGGGGCATACGGGCGGACCGCCACAAAGGGCAAGACCGGCAGCGGCGGACCTGCCGCGACTTGGTGCGGCGCCGATGCCTGACGGCGGCCTGGAGCACGACCGCGCCGCCACCGACGCGCTGGTGACGCTGCCCAACCTCATCACCTTCGCCCGGCTCTGCGCGGTGCCGGGCGCGTTCTGGTTCGTCATCGCCCATCGCCCGGGCGCCGCCTTCGCCTTGTTCGTTGCCGCCGGCGTGTCGGACGCCATCGACGGCTGGCTGGCCCGCCGGCTGGGCGGCGGGTCGAGCGTCGGCGCGCTGATCGACCCGGTGGCCGACAAGGCGCTGCTGGTGACCATGTTCATCACCCTGGCCGCGGTCGGCGATACTCCGGCCTGGCTCGCCGTGCTGGTGGTGTTCCGCGACATCGTGATCGTCGGCGGGGTGCTGGTGCTGGGGCTGCTCGGCCGGTCGGTGGTGATCCGCCCGCTGCTGATCTCCAAGCTCAACACCGCGTTGCAGATCCTGCTGGTGGCGCTGACCTTGCTGCGGGGCTGGACCGGCGCGGCGGGCCCCTGGGCCGGCTGGAGCCTGTGGGGCCTGACCTGGGCGGTGGCGGCCAGCACGCTCGCCTCCGGCGCCGGCTATGTCTGGCGGGCCGCGCGGGCGTGACCGCCGCCGACTTCATCCGCGCCCATACCACCCCGGCCCACCCGGCGCTGGTGCCCGAACTGATCCTCTGGAGCGCCACCGAAATCACGCCGCTCTGGCAGGCCACCGAGGCCTGGCTGGAAGCGCGCGACCTGGCGCCGCCGTTCTGGGCCTTCGCCTGGCCCGGCGGGCAGGCGCTGGCGCGGCACGTGCTGGACCATCCGCGGCTGGTCGCCGGGCGGCGGGTGCTGGATTTCGCCGCCGGCGGCGGGATCGCCGCGATCGCCTGCGCCCGCGCCGGGGCGGCGTCGGTGGTAGCGGCCGAGATCGACCCGCTGGCCCGCGCCGCCATCGCGCTGAACGCGGCCGAGAACGGGGTAGCGGTGACGGTGGCGGCGGAGGACCTGGTCGGCACGTCGGGACAATGGGACCTGATCCTGGCCGGCGATGTCTGCTACGAGGCGCCGATGACCGCGCGCATCCTGCCGTGGCTGCGCGCGCGGGCGCGAGGCGCGGAGGTCATCCTGGCCGATCCCGGTCGCGCCTATCTGCCGGCGGGTCTGGCGGCACTGGCCCGCTACCGCGTACCCACGACGCGCGAACTGGAGGATCGGGACAGTCGGGAGGTCACGCTCTACCGCCTGGAGGCGGACTACATCCCCGAGGGATAAGCCGGCCCGCCGCCGCCCTCCGGCACCGTCCAGGTGATATTCCCCGTCGGGTCCTTGATATCGCACGTCTTGCAGTGCACGCAGTTCTGCGCGTTGATCTGCAACCGCGGCGCGCCCTCCTCGACCCCCACGAACTCATAGACCCCGGCCGGGCAATAGCGCGCCTCCGGCCCGCCGTAGCGGGCGAGGTTGGTCGCCACCGCCACCGCCGGATCGGTCAGCCGCAGATGCGCCGGCTGGTTCTCCTCGTGGTTGGTGTTGGAGATGAACACCGAGGAGAGCCGATCGAACGTCAGCACCCCATCCGGTTTCGGATAGGCGATTTGCGGCGCGGCCGCCGCCGGGCGCAACGTTTCGTTGTCGGCATGCGGATGGCGCAAGGTCCAGGGGGAGGCGCCGCGGGTCACATAGGTCTCGAACGCGGCGTTCACGAGGCCGCCCCAGAGGCCGAGGCGCGCGAAGCCGGGGCGGATGTTGCGCACCGCGCGCAGCTCCTCCCACACCCAGCTCGCGCGCAGCGCCGCCGGATAAGCCTCGATCGTCGCCGGTCGGTCGCCCGCCAGCGCGTCGGCCACCGCCTCGGCCGCCAGCATCCCGGTCTTCATCGCCGTATGCGATCCCTTGATCTTGGGCACGTTCACGAAGCCGGCGGAATCGCCGATCAGCGCCCCGCCCGGAAACACCAGCCAGGGGATCGACTGGAACCCGCCCTCGTTCAGCGCCCGCGCCCCGTAGCTGATCCGCCGCCCGCCGGCGAAATGGCCGCGCACCGCCGGGTGGGTCTTGAAGCGCTGCATCTCCTCGAACGGCGACAGCCACGGGTTGGAATAATCCAGCCCCACCACGAACCCGTACGAGACCAGGTTGTTGCCGAAATGATAGAGGAACGATCCGCCATAGGTATCGGCCCGCAACGGCCAGCCGATGCTGTGCTCGATCAGCCCGGGCCGATGCCCGGCCGCGGGAATCTCCCACAACTCCTTGATGCCGATCGCATAGGTTTGGTCCTGCACCCCGGCACGCAGGCCGAAGCGCGCGATCGCCTGCTTGGAAAGCGAGCCGCGGCAGCCTTCGGCGAGCAGCGTATAGGGCGCGCGCAGCTCCATCCCACGCTGGAAATTCGGCCCCGGAGTGCCGTCCTTGCCGATTCCCATGTCCCCGGTGGCGATGCCGGCCACGCGCCCGTCCTCGATCAGCAGCTCGGCGGCGGCGAAGCCCGGGTAGATCTCCACCCCCAGCGCCTCGGCCTCCCGGCCCAGCCAGCGCACCACATCGCCCAGGCTGACGATAAAGTTGCCGGTGTTGTGCATCTGCGGGGGGGTGGGCAGGCGGAAGGCGCGGGTCTCGGTCATGTAGAAGAACCGGTCCTCGGTGGCCGGGGTGTCGAGCGGCGCGCCGCGATCCCGCCAGTCGGGGAAGAGCTCGGCCAGCGCGCGCGGTTCCACCACCGCGCCCGAGAGGATATG
>DAHWNE010000184.1 GCA_027340195.1 Acetobacteraceae bacterium
CTTCGGGATTACAGGTGCCCATGATTTGGGCAGGGTAGCGCTATGGCGGGGGAGAAGCAATGCGGGGCAGTGGCAGCGCGGCCAGTGCCATGCGAGGCTGCGTCCCACCACCTCGGGAGGGTCCGACATGCGCATCGTCGCCTTGGAAGAGCATTTTGCCGTCCCCCGCATCGTCGCCGGTATCGCGCCGGAGGTGGTCGCCCGCCGCGGCTTCCCGGGTCCCGATTTCCCCTGGGCGCAGACGCTCAAGCGCGCCGAACTGGCCGAGCTCAGCGCCGCGCGGCTGGCCGACATGGACCAGAGCGGAATCAGCGTGCAGGTGCTCTCGGTGGCGGGGCCCGGTGCCGACCTGGTGCCGGGCCAGGCCGGCATCGACCTCGCGCGCGCCTATAACGACGCGCTGGCCGAGGCCTGCGCGCGCCACCCGACGCGGCTGCGCGGCTTCGCCCATCTGCCGCTGCTGGCGCCGGAAGCGGCGGCGGGCGAGCTCGAACGCGCGGTCCGCGACCTCGGGTTCCACGGCGTGCTGGTGAACGGCGCCACCGACGGGCGGTTCCTGGACCACCCGATGTATGCGCCGGTGCTGGTGCAGGCGGCGGCGCTGGCGGTGCCGATCTATCTGCATCCCGGTATCCCCACCCCGGCGGTGCGAGCCGCCTATTTCGACGACCTGCCGGGCAATTTCGGCTTCACCCTGGCGCTGTCGGCCTGGGGCTGGCACGCCGATACCGCGATCCATGTGCTGCGGCTGGCCCTCGGCGGGGCGCTCGATCGCCACCCGGGGTTGCGGCTGGTGATCGGGCACATGGGCGAGGCGCTGCCGTTCATGCTGGACCGGATCGACGAGACCACCGCCGCCGAGGCGAAGCGGCTTCTGCGGCGGTCGGTGCGGCAGACGATCCTGGATCAGGTCTGGATCACCACCAGCGGGTTCTTCACCCTGGCCCCGTTCATGGCGGCGCTGATGGCGTTCGGGGCGGACCGAATCATGTTTTCGGTGGATTATCCGTTCGCGTCGAACGCGCGGGCGCGGGCGTTCCTGGATGCGCTGCCGGTCTCGCCGGCGGACCGGGCGAAGATCGCGCATGGGAACGCGGACCGGCTGCTGCGGCTGGCAGGGTGAGGCTCATGGTGGTTCGTAGCGCAACACGCGGCGGAGCCAGGCGACCCGGGCGCGCTCCCGCTCGCGTGCCGCGGTCGCGCCGAGCCCGGCCGCCGTCTCCGCCCGCTGCCGGTCAGGGGCGCCACGCGCGCGCATCAGCGCCATGATGCGGTCGGAGGTCTTCCGGAACCTTTCGATCTCATCCTCGGTCCACGGTCGCTCCCGCTCCCGTTGCAAGGTTTCGGCGAAGGGGTTGGGATCGGCACGCCCCGCCGCCGTCACCGCCTCCGGGCCGCATGCGTCGATCAGAGCGGTCCCGTCGCGCCGGGCGATGCGGATCCGCGCGACGTGACCCGAGGTGCTGAGGGCAGCCAGCGCGCGCGGCAGACCGTCGTACGCGTCGCGCTGGATCTCCTCCGGCACCGTGCGCGGCAGCGGGCGCGAGGCTGCATCGCCGGTCCAGTCGGCGGCGGCGGCGGCCGAGGTCTCGAAGCGCTCCTGCACCCCTTGTGCGCTGACCGCGAGCGGCACCGCGACCGCGTGGACCTCCACCGCATAGCCGCGCGCGGTCGCCTGACCGGCCATCTCCACCGCCCAGCCGGGATCGCGCAGGGTGCCGTCCACGATCACGTTCACCCCCCGCGCCAGCGCCGCCTCGCGCAGCTCGTCGGCCCACAGGGCCGCGTCGGGGTGAACGCGGGAGGCGGCGTGCGCCGGGTCCGTCTCGACCAGCTCGACGTAGCGCGGGTGATATTCCCGCAGCTCGTCGGGGTCGATCAGCAGTGGGCGGGACTCGCCCAGCGCCTGCTCGATCGCGCGGCGCAAGCCGGTCTTCCCGGCCCCCGGCTGGCCGCCGAGCAGGAAGCAGCGCGGGGTCCGGGTCGGGGTGACCGGCGCGAGGCGCTCGGCGAGGATTCGCTCCAGGATTTCGGCATGGCGTGCCGGATCGAGCCGGTCGGGGATCGCGCCCGGGTCAGAGGGCATCGCGCGCGGCGGCAAGCGCGGCGATCTCCGCCTCCAGCGCCGCCGCGCGCGCGGTGTCCCGGTCCGATTCGGCTGCATAGAGGGCGGCGCGCAGCCGGGCCAGCCGACCGGTCAGTAGGTCACGCTTGGTGGTGATCGCGTCCAGCTCCGCTTCGCGGGCGGCGCGCGTGGCCGGGTCGGCGGGAACCGCGGCGTCGACGTCGATCGGGACGTAGCCGCCGCCCGGCGTATCGCCGCTCATGCGGGGTCACATCCCTTCGCGCACCACCGGGTTGCGCAGCACGCCGATGCCCGAGATCTCCACCTCGCACACATCACCGTGCTTCATGTTGGCGCATTCGCCCTCGGTGCCCATCCACACCACGTCGCCCGGGTGCAGGGTGACGTATTTGGTCATCGCCACCAGGTAATCGACCACGCCGAAGACCATGTGGTTGGTGGGAAAGCTGATGATCTCCCGCCCGTTCAGCCGCACCTTGGTGACCAGATCATCCAGCTTCACCTCGGTCTCGATCCACGGCCCCATCGGCTTGAAAGTGTCGGTGTTCTTCGAGCGGTACATGGTGCGGTCGGATTTCTGCCAGCTCCGCTCCGACACATCGTTGCCGATGGTGTAGCCCAGCACGGCGTCCAGCGCGTTCTCGCGGGTCAGGTGCTTGGCGGTACGGCCGATCACCGCGACCAGCTCGCCCTCGTATTGCACCTTGTCGGTGGCGTCGGCCGGGATGACGATGGTTTCACCTTGCGCGATCAGCGCGTTGTTGGCGCGGTAGCCGATCTCCGGGCGCTCCGGCAGGTTGGGCGGCTGGCCGATGCGGGCGGCGACGGCGCGCACATGCTCGGCATAGTTCATGCCGCAGGCGTAGAACGTGGGCGGCACCACCGGGACCAGCAGCTTCACGTCAGCCAGGTTCAGGCGCGTGGCCGTGCGCTCCCACGTGGCGAAAGGGGAGCCGCGGACGGGGATCAGCGTGTCGCCTTCGACGATGGCGTAGGTGGGGGTGTGGTCGTGGTCGATCCGGGCCCAGCGCATCGGGTTCCTCCTCGGGGTTTGGCGGGAGGCTAGCAGGCGGGGGGGCGGGCGGAAAGCGCGGCCGATGGCGCGTCGGAGATGGAGCCTGTAGGATTGCGCGTGCGAAAGGGGAAGGCGGTGACCAACTCGACCCTTTATGACCGTGATTTCTACGCCTGGGCGAACGAGCAGGCCGGCTTGCTGCGCGCGGGCCGGCTGGCCGATGCCGATATCGCGCATATCGCCGAGGAGATCGAGAGCATGGGCAAATCGGAGAAGCGCGAGCTGGTGAGCCGGCTGGCGGTGCTGCTTCTCTACTTGCTGAAATGGCGATACCAGGCCGCTCGGCGCGGCAGGAGCTGGCAGAACAGCATCGAGGTACAGCGGATCCGCCTCGAGGCCCATCTGCGCGACAACCCCAGCCTGAAATCGGTGCTGGGGGAGGCGATCGCCGATGCCTACCGGGAGGCCCGGCTCGAAGCGGAAACTGAGACCGGGCTCGACCGGACAGCGTTTCCCGCCACCTGCCCGTGGTCATTCGACCAGATGATGGCGGAGGGGTTCCGGCCGGAGGAATGACCGCCATCCCCGCCGCGCTGGCCGACCATCCCGCGCGGGCGTCCATCCTCACCGCGCTCGCCGACGGCACCGCCCGGCCGCTGGCGGAGCTCGCCGCGATCGCCGGCCTCCCGCGCCCCGCCGTCGCCGCGCAGGTGGCGCTTCTGACCGCCGCCGGACTGCTCGCCGAGGAGCGGGACGGGCGGCAGCGCTACTTCAGCCTGACCGAGTCCGGCCTCGCCGCCGTGCTGGAAGGGCAGACCCGCCGGGCCGATGTCCAAGCGGCCCCGGCGCCCCCCAGGCGGCGGCGCGCCAACCGCGGCATGGGCTTCGCCCGCAGCTGCCACGACCATCTGGCCGGCGACCTCGCGGTGATGCTGGCCGAGGCGCTGATCGCCGAGCGGAGCCTCCGCCTCGGGACGGACCGGACGCTGCGGGTCACCCGCGCCGGGCGCGCGCGCTTCCAGGCGGTGTTCGGGCTGGACCCGGACAGCCTGACCCCCGGGCGACACGGTATCGCCTGCCGCTGCCCGGACTGGGGGCCGCGGCGCTGGCACCTCGGCGGCCCGCTGGGGCTCTGGGTGTTGCGGCGCATGGAACAGGCGGGGTGGGTGACCCGTGCGCCGGAGTCGCGCGCGGTCGGCCTGACCGAGGCGGGGGCCCGCGCGCTGGGGCGGCATTTCGCGCTGAAACTTGCCGCCACCGGGTAAGCGCTTGCCCTGTCGGCGCGGCGCCGATACCCAGCCCTTTCCAACGCAGGAGCAGGCTCGATGGAGCTTCACGGACAATCCGCCCTGGTCACCGGTGGCGGCTCCGGCCTCGGCGCGGCCACCGCCGCCGCGCTGGCCGAAGCCGGCGCGCGGGTCGCGGTGCTGGACCGCAACGCCGAGGCCGCCGCGGCCGTCGCCGC
>DAHWNE010000195.1 GCA_027340195.1 Acetobacteraceae bacterium
TAGGCGATCGCCAGCGGCTTGGCCACCGGCGGCAGCCGCAGCGGCGAGAGCGCCGCGATCTCGGCATCCGACAGCAGCAGCTTGTCGTTGAGCACAGTGTCGCGGATCGGCCCAAGCTCGAACAGGCCGGAAATCGCCAGCCCCGCCACCACCGCGGGATGGCGCAGCCCGAGCGCGGTGAGATGCCCGCCGGCCGACCAGCCGGACAGCACGATCGGTCCGCCGATCCCATGCGCCGGCCCGTTGGCGGCCAGCCAGTCCAGGGCGGCGGTGATCTCGGCCGCGATCTCGGTCATCGAGGCATCCGGCGCCAGCGTGTAGCCCGGCACGGCGGCGGCCCAGCCGCGGGCGAACGGACCTTCTATCAGGCAGGCGAATTGCTCGCGCGCGTTGCGCTGCCAGTAGCCGCCGTGGATGAACACCAGGCAGGGCGCGGCCGGGTCGGCGGCGGGGAACAGGTCGAAGCGCTGGCGTGGGGCGGGACCATAGGCGAGATCGAGCTTGCCCGGATGGGCGGCGCGGAAGGCGGCGGAGCGGGCCTCGCGCTCGGCATTCAGCCGCGCGCTGTCGGCGACGGCGGCGATGTTGTCATAGGCGGCATCGCGCTCGGCGCGCGACAGGAGGCCCCATTGGCTGGCCCATTCGGTTTGCGGCGGCATGGTTCGGCTCCCGGTTCGCCGCCCGGTAGCATGGGCCGGCGCGGGCGGGAATTGCGTTACCTCAGCCCGCGCCCGTCGGCAGCGCCTTTTCGAACCAGTGGTCGGCGAACATCTCGTCGTTGAACGCCGGCACCTCGCGGTAGCCCGCGCTCAGGTAGAGCGCCCGCGCCTCGGTCAGGGTGCGGTTGGTATCCAGCCGCGCCACTCCGGCCCCGAGCGCGACGGCGCTGGCTTCCAGCAGCGCCAGCATCCGCCGCCCGACGCCGAGCCCGCGCGCGTCCGGGTGCACCCAGACGCGCTTGATCTCCGCCGCGCCGTTCGTCACCGAGACCGCCCCGCAACCAACCGGCGCGCCGTCCAGCCGGGCCATCACCAGCGCGCCATGCGGCGGATGCAGCCGGTCCAGCGCCAGCTTGCGGATCCGCTCGGCGTCGAACCGCGCGTCCCGCCCCGCCAGCTCGGTGAAATAGGCGGCGACGCAGGCCTCGGCCTCCGGCCCCGGCGGCTCCACCGCCACCGTCACCGCGCCGGCGCGCAGCAGCCGGGTGACTTCGGCCATCGCCGCCACCAGCCGCGCGCGTGATGCGGGCGGCAACGGTTCCAGCACGCCGCGCGCCAGCGTGTCCGAGGCGCGGTCGAGCGCGCGCGCCTCCCGCCTTCCGGCCGCGGTCCATTCGGCCCGGCGGACCCGGCGGTCCCGGGCGGCACGTCCGCTGCGGATCAGGCCGGCGGCGCGCAGCCGGCGCAGCAGCCGGGTGAGGTAGCCGGAATCGAGGCCGAGCCGTGCCCGCAGTTCGCGCAATTCGGCCCCGCGCGGGCCGATCTCGAACAGCAGCCGGGCGGCGGGCAGCGGCAGCTCGCGGTCGAGATAGCAGTCGTCCAGCGCGCCGATGCGGCGGGTGACGGCGCGGTTGAAGGCGCGTACCGTGGCGATCTGGTCCGTATCCATATCTCTGACTTTGGTCAGATGATGCGGCGTGTCAAGCAAGGTTCGCGCGGGTCAGCGGGCGTGATAGGATGCACCGGCAATCAGGGAGGCGACGATGGCACCCGACTGGCTCGGCCTGCACGATCGCATCGTGGTCATCACCGGCGCCGGCGGCGGTATCGGCCGCGCCATGGCGCTGGCCTTCGCCGCGGCCGGGGCGCGGCCGGTGTTGCTCGACCGCGACCAGGCCGCGGCGGTGGAGACCGCGGCGCTGCTGCCCGGCTCGCCCCTGGTGCAGCGCTGCGACGTGGCCGACCCGGAATCGGTCGCCGCCGCGGCCGATGCCACCGCGCGGCTTCTCGGCCCCTGCGAGGTGCTGGTGAACAACGCCGGCCTGCTGCGCGCCGGCCCGATCGCCAGCCTGACGCTCGAGGCGTGGAACCAGCTGCTGGCGGTCAATCTCACCGGATATTTCCTCTGCGCCAAGGCGTTCGGCCGGCAGATGCTGGCGCGGAAATCGGGAGCGATCGTGCATGTGGCCTCCATCGCCGGGCGCCATCCGCAGCCCTGGTCGGGGGCGTATTCGGTGAGCAAGGCCGGGGTGGTGATGCTGTCGCAACAACTGGCGCTGGAATGGGGGCCGCAGGGGGTGCGCAGCAACGTGGTCAGCCCCGGGCTGGTGCGCACGCCGATGTCGGAGGCGTTCTACCGGATCCCCGAGGTGGCGGAGCAACGCGCCGGCGTGGTGCCGCTGCGCCGGGTGGCCGCGCCGGCGGACATCGCTGATGCCGCGCTGTTCCTCGCCAGCCCGCGCGCGTCGTATATCAACGGCGAGGATCTGTGCTGCGACGGCGGCTTCGGCCGCACGCTGATGGGGCTGGTACCGCGCCCGGGGTTCGACGCGCCCGCCGATTAGCCGGCGACCAGCCGCGCCCCCTCGCCCAGCGCCCGCAGCTTGCCGCGTGCCACGTCGCGCGCCATCGGTGCCAGGCCGCAATTGGTGCAGGGGCAGAGTCGCGCCGCCGGCACGTAGCGCTTGGCGGCTTCGATCCGCCGCGCCACCTCATCGGCGCTTTCCA
>DAHWNE010000203.1 GCA_027340195.1 Acetobacteraceae bacterium
TCCTGGCCGCGGCGGCGCAGGTCACCCGCAAGGCGCGGCTGGTCACCGGGGCGGTGCTGCCGGCGTTCAACCACCCGCTGAAACTCGCCGCCGAAATCGCCATGCTGGACGCGCTCTGCGACGGGCGGCTGGATGTCGGCTTCGCGCGGGCCTTCCTGCCGCAGGAATTCGCCCGCTTCGGCGTGAAGCTGGACGAAAGCCGGGCCCGGTTCGAGGAAGGGGTGGCGCAGGTCCGCCTGCTGCTGGAACAGGAAAACGTCACCAGCATCGGACGCTTCCATTCGTTCCGCAACGTCACCTCCCTGCCGCGGCCGACGCAGACACCGCGCCCGCCGTTCTACGTGGCGGCGATGGCCTCCCGCGAGTCGTTCCAGCGCGCGGGGGAGGCCGGCTACAACGTGATGGCCATCCCGATGGCGGGCACCGCCATGGCCGAGCTGATCGGCGCCTACCGCGAGGCCTGGGCCCGCGCGGGCCATCCGGGTACCGGCACGGTGATGCTGGCGTTCCACATGTTTTGTCATCGCGATCAGGCGGAGGCGGAACGCCTGGCCCGTGGCCCGCTGGAACGCTACCTGAAATCCCTGGTCGCCGCCGCCTCCGACTGGACCGCGGGGGCGGCTTCGGCCGACTACCCAGGCTATGACGCGCTGATCGCCGGCCTGGCCGCGGAAACCTTCGACAGCCAGGTGGCCAAGGGCGCGGCCTGGGTCGGCACTCCCGCGCGGATCACCGATCAATGGTCCGACTATCGCCGCCAGGTCGGAGATTTCGAGATCGCCTCGCTGCAGGTCAATTTCAACGACCTGCCGCTGGACGAAGCCGAGGCCTCGCTGCGGCTGTTCGGCGAGGCGGTGCTGCCGCGGCTGCGCCGGGCGGTCTGATCCGGTGCTGCTGATCCTCGGCCTGGGCTATGCCGGCCAGGCGGTGGCGGCGGCGGCGCGGGACGCGGGGTATGCGGTGGCCGCGACCTCCCGCGACGGCGCGCAGGGCACGGTGGCGTTTGCCGAGGCCGGGCCGGCGATCGCGCGGGCGACGCATCTGCTGACCACGATCCCGCCCGACGCTGTCGGCGATCCCGTGCTGGCGCGCTACGCCGGGGCGATCGCCGCCGCGGCGGAGCTGCGCTGGATCGGCTATCTTTCCTCCACCGTGGTCTACGGCGATCGCGGCGGCGGCTGGGTGGACGAGGCCACGCCGCCCGCGCCCTCCGGCCCGCGCGGGCAGGCCCGGCTTGCCGCCGAACGCGCCTGGGCGGCGCTGGCGGACCGGCGTGCGGTGGACCTGTTCCGCCTGGCCGGCATCTACGGGCCGGGCCGATCGGCGCTGGATGCGCTGCGCGCCGGGCGGGCGCAGGCGGTGGTCAAGCCGGGCCATGCGTTCGGGCGCATCCATCGCGCGGACATCGCCCGCGCGGTGGTGGCGGCGATGGGGTCCGCGCCGCGGAGCGGCGTGCGGGTGTTCAACCTGGCCGACGACGAACCGGCCGAGCCCGCCGCCGTGCTGGCCTACGCCGCCGTGCTGCTCGGCCTGCCCCCGCCGCATCCGGTCCCGTTCGCCGAGGCGGCGGCCGGCATGTCGCCGATGGCACGCAGCTTCTGGGCCGAGAACCGCAAGGTCGCCTCCCGCGCCACCCAAGCCGCGCTGGGCATCGGCTGGCGCTACCCCTCATACCGCGAGGGGCTGGCCGCCATCCTCGCCGAGGAGCGGGGCGAGAACCTCCCCGAGCAGGGCGAGATCCGCCGGCCGTGACAGCCGGTGATCGCCGTCCTTGACCAGGATCACCCGCACATCCGCCCCGGTCAGGCGGTCGGCGAGGCGGAGGCTGGTCTCCCACGGCACGTCCGGATCGGCCTGGCCGTGCAGAAGGCGCACCGGGGCGGTGATGGGGATCGGGCCGTCCAGCAGCAGGTGGCCACGCCCGTCCTCGATCAGCGCGCGGGTGATCGGGGTGGGCGGGCCGTAGGCGCTGGGCAGCATCAGCACGCCCTCGGCCAGCAGCTGGGCGCGCTCCGGCGGGGCCATGGCGTCCCACATCAGCCGCTCGGTGAAATCCGGCGCCGCCGCCAGCCCGATCAGCCCGCCCACGCGATGCGGGCGGGCCAGCGCGACCAGCAGCGCGATCCAGCCGCCCATCGAGGAGCCGACCAGGATCAGCGGCCCCGCGGTCAACCGGTCGATCGCGGCCAGCGCGTCCTCGGTCCAGCGGGAGATGGTGCCGTCCTCGAACCGTCCGCCGCTGGCGCCGTGGCCGGAATAGTCGAAGCGCAGCATGGCCTGGCCGCTGGCGGCGCAGCGCCGGGCCAGGTCGCTCGCCTTGTCGCCTTCCATGTCGGAGCGAAAGCCGGGCAGGAACACCACGGTGGGTGAGCGGCCCGGCAGTGGCCGGGCGGCGAGGCTGACCCCGTCGCCGCGATCGAGGCGGATCGTCATGCCGGCGCGACCCGGCGCAGCAGGCGGATGAACGGCACCGCGACGGCGACCGCCCATAGCTTGCCGATGATCTGCCCTTCCAGGAACCGCAACGATCCGAACGCGAGGCTGAGGAACACCACCGAATCGATCACCAGCCCGATGCCGGCCGAGGCGGTCACCGCCAGCATCAGCCGGCGCCGCTGGAGCGGCGTATAGACCGCGAAATCGGCGAGTTCGGACAACAGGAACGCGGTGGCCGAGGCGATCACCAGCGCCGGCGGGGCCACCAGCGCCGAGAGCAGGCAGCCGGCAAGCACCGCCGCCAGCCCCCAGCGCAGCCCCAGGCAGCGCTGCACCACGTCGCGCAGCACCAGGGCGGCGCCGATGGTGATGACGCCGGAAGGGGCGAGGATGCCGGGCGCGACCGGGATCAGGCACGGTCCGCGCGGGATGCAGACGGTACCGACATGGCCCACCATCCAGTTGGCCAGCGGAATGAGGCCGAGGAACAGGGCGAAGGCGACCAGCCCCAGCCGGGTGCGTGTGGCGGACGGCATCAGGCGCCGAGGTAGCTGGCGATCTCGACCAGATTGCCGTCCGGATCGCGGCAATAGACCGAGCGCATCGGGCCCAGCGCGCCGGTGCGCGGGACCGGGCCCTCGACGATGGTCACGCCGAGCGCATGCAGATGGGCGATGGTGTCCCCGGTTCCGACGGCGGTGATGAAGCAGAGATCGGCGGCACCGGGGGCGTCCGAGGCGCCGGTGATCCAGGCGCGCGGGTCGGCGGAGACGGGGCGGAGGTTGATCTTCTGGCCACCGAATTTCAGCGCGGTGCGGCTGTCGGGGCCGAACACCTCGTGTTCCATGCCGAGGACGCGCTGGTACCAGGCGGCGGCGAGCTCGACATCGCGGACGTTGAGGACGATGTGGTCGATGCGGTCGATGGTGAAGCGCATGGGGTGAGCTCCTTTCCGCCGACCTACTCCAACCCCTCGTAGAAATCATTCCCCTTGTCGTCGATCACGATGAACGCCGGGAAATTCTCCACCTCGATCCGCCACACCGCCTCCATCCCGAGCTCGGGATATT
>DAHWNE010000224.1 GCA_027340195.1 Acetobacteraceae bacterium
GGCCGAGGCCGCCCGCGCCGCCGGGGTGCCGATCGCCAGCCACGACGACGCCACCCTGGCCGACCGCGACCGGTTCCGCGCCCTCGGCGCGCGCATCGCCGAGTTCCCGATGGCCGAGGCGGTCGCCCATGCGGCGCGCGCCGCCGGCGACGTGGTGGTGATGGGCAGCCCCAACGTGGTGCGCGGGCGCTCGCACCTGGGCTGGGCCTCGGCGCAGGTGATGGCGGAGGCCGGGGTGTGCTCGGTGCTGACCTCCGATTACTATTACCCCGCCATGGCGCGGGCGGCGCTGATCCTGCTGGGCCGCGGCGTGCTGTCCCCCGAGGCGGCCTGGAGCCTGGTCTCCGCCGCCCCCGCCGCCGCCCTGGGCCTGACCGACCGGGGGCGGATCGCGCCCGGCCAACGGGCCGATCTGGTGGTGCTGACCCCGCCGGCGGCGGAGTGCGCGAGCCGGGTGGTGGCCAGCATCGTCGGCGGGCGGATTGCTTTTTTGGACGCTGAGGGATTTTCCCGTCTGGTGTGACGCGGATTCAGGGTTTGTTAGGGGTTCGACGCGAGGATGAAGGCGGTCCTGAAGGAGGCCGCCATGTCCCACCCTGCCGTCTCCCCCCGTTCCGCCCGCCGGCTGCTGCTGGCATGTGCCGGCCTCGGCCTGCTTGGCCTGGGCGGTTGCGCCGGCTCCGCCACCCCGGTCGCGCAAGCTTCGGTTCTGGTGCAACAGGCCTACGCGCAGAATGCCACGATCCACGCGGTCTCCGACGCGCTGGACCGGCGGCTGGATGCGATGCTGGCGGTGCAGACGGCGGCGCGCTGAGCGGCGGGGCTGCCTTGCGAGGATTGCAATCGTTATGCAACTCGTGAGTCCATATATGAGCGGCCCCCGTAGCCCGGACCCTCCCCCATCATGCGCCCGATCCTGAGCCTCTGCCTCGCCGTGGCTTTGCTCGGCCTCGCTGTCCCCGCGCGGGCCGCGCTGACCGCGGCCGAACTGGCGCAGGACAACGCGCTGCTGAACCAGTTCAACGCCATCGTGTTCAGCTCGTATCAGATGGGGAACGAGGATGAAGGCCGTGTCGCCGTCGGCGGCACGCTGACCGGGGGGGCGCACAATATCTGCTTCAACGGCTGCTCGGGCAGCACCACCGACACCGCGCTGGGCGCCACCTACGGGGTGCTCACGGTCTGGGGCAACGTCGCTGGCGGCGCCGATCCGATCGGCAACGCCGCCATCCAGGGCAATCTGGACGCCGGCGCCACGCTGAACTTCAACAGCAACGGCGGGCTCGCCATCGTCGGCACCAACGCCGGCACCGTGCAGGGCGCCACATTCGTCGATACCAGCCGGGCCAGTGCCGGCACGGTGCAGAATGCGCCGAGCGGCGCCACCACCGGGCTCAACATGCCGGCGGGGGTGATCTTCCCCTACGCCAGCGCCATGCCGTTCGCCGCCCCGCTCACCGATCTCGCCACCAGCCTGCAAGCGGACGCGGCGGCCACCAATGCCCAGACCCTGGGCGCTTATGTGCAAAACGGCTCGACCGGGATCACCGCCACCGCCGCCAACGGCAGCTACGGCGGGAAGCACTACGGGTTCATCACCACCACCATGTCCGATCTGGCCGGGTATCAGAACTTCTCCGGGGTCAACCCGAACGGGCTCGACGCGGTGTTCGTCATCGTCACCAGCCAGTCCACCGGCGCGCTGCCCAACCTGAACCCGACCTATAACGAGACCAACGTCATCTGGGACTTCGTCGATGCCACCACGGTCGGTTTCGCCGGTAGCTGGTACGGCCAGATCCTGGCGCCCTATGCCAGCGTCTCCAACCCGTCCGGCGATCTGACCGGCGCGGTGGTCGCGCAGGAGCTGACGCAGTCCAACGAACTGCATCAGCAGAATTACTTGTTTCCCGGCAACGACCTCTCGGGTTTGCCGGTGACCCCGGTCACCACCCAGGGCACCGGCAACAGCACGCCGGTGCCCGAACCTCCCGCCGCGCTGCTGCTCGCCGTCGGGCTGGCCGGTCTCGGGTTGGCCCGCGCGCCCTTGCCGCGCCGGCGCGGGCGCGGCAGAAGCGCGGCGTGTCCTCCAACCCAATCCGCATCGGCGTCATCGGTGCCGGCCATTTCGGGCGCTTCCACGCGCTGAAACTGGCCGGGGCGGCGCGCGCACGCTTGTCCGGCATCCACGATTCCGATCCCGGCCGGGCGGCGGCGATCGCCGCCGAGACCGGGGCACCGGCGCTGCAGCTCGACGCCCTGCTCGCCGTTTCCGACGCGGTGGTGATTGCCGCCCCCGCCGCCGCGCACCACGCGCTGGCCTCGGCGGCATTGACCGCCGGCTGTCACGTCCTGGTGGAGAAGCCGATCGCCGCCACCCTGGCGGAGGCGGACGCGCTCGCCGCCCTCGCCGCGTCCACCGGCCGAGTGCTGCAAGTGGGCCACCTCGAACGCTTCTCCGCCGCCCACGCCGCGCTGGCCACCTATCTCGCCCGCCCGCTCTATATCGAGGCGACCCGCATCGCCCCGTTCAAGCCGCGCGGCACCGATGTCTCGGTCATCCTCGACCTGATGATCCACGACCTCGATCTGATCCTCACCCTGACCGACAGCCCGATCGCAGCGGTGGACGCGGTCGGCGCGGCCATCGCCTCGGCGCATGAGGACATCGCCTCCGCCCGCATCCGCTTCGCCTCCGGCGCGGTCGCCACCATCACCGCCAGCCGCGTCTCCGCCCGCACCGAACGGCGGATGCGCATCTTCACCGCCGAGGGCTACGTGGCGATCGATTTCGCCAACCGCCGCATGAGCGTGATCCGCCGTGACGCGGGCCAGAAGCTCCCCTTCATCGACGGCTTCGGGCACCAGGAGATCTCCTGGCAGGATCACGACGCGCTGGAAGCCGAGCACGCCGCCTTCATCGCCGCCATCGCCGACGGCGCGCCGGTGCTGGTGGATGCCGCCGCCGGGCGCCGGGCGCTCGCCGCGGCGCTCGCGGTGACCGAGGAGATGGAAGCCGCCCGCCAGCGGATGCGCGCCTCGGGCCTGATCGCGTAACCTTCTACAGCGACAGCAGCCGGTCCAGCGGCGCGTGATCCTCCCCCCCGGTTTGCCTGCCACGCCCGCTTCTGGCATACGCCCCCCCGCTATTACGGACCGTTCATGCTCGCGCCCCCGGCGCCGGGACGCGC
>DAHWNE010000021.1 GCA_027340195.1 Acetobacteraceae bacterium
GGCGCCGAACACCATCGCCGCCGCCGCGCCCGGCGCCAGCACGCCATGGCCGGTGAACGACATCACCGCCAGCACCACCGCGACCGAGGAGTGCGCCGCCCAGGCGGCCAGACCGGCCAGCACCAGATCGGCCAGCGGATAGGCCGCCAGCACCGCGCGCATCGGCCCGACCAGGGCAACCCCGGCCGCGAGTCCGGCCAGCCGGTGCAGCGCCAGCAGGGTCAGCCCCAGGCCGATCGCGATCCGCCCGCCGTCGCGCCAGCGTCCGGGGCCGCCGCGGCGGAACAGCAGGACGCCGATCAGGATCAGCGCCGGCGCCGCGCCGGCCACATCGAACGACAGCAGCTGAACGATCAGCGTGCTGCCGAGATTGGCGCCGAGCAGCGCGGCCAGCGCCGGTTCCAGCGCCATCACGCCGCCGGCGGCGAATCCGGCCACCATCAGCCCGGTGGCGGTACTGCTCTGCAACACCGCGGTCACCCCGAGACCCGCCATGAAGGCCGCGAGGCGCCGGCGCAGGGCCCCGCGCAGGACCCTTCGCAGCGAGGGACCGAACCCGCGCTCCACGCCGGTCTGCACCATGCGCACGCCCCACAGCAGCAGCGCCGCCATGCCGGCCAGGTCGATCGCGCGCGGCAGTCCACCCATGACCGGAGCATCCGCCGGCGCGGGATGACGCGCAACGCGCTTGCCCCGGACCGCGGAGCGGGGCACACCACCACCGGACCCACGCCGATGCAGCCCCACCGATGACCAAGGCCCAAGCGCCCCGCCGCCGCGCCGACCGCGCGCGCGATCTGCTGACCCCGGTGCCGGTCTTCGTCCCGCTGGCCACCGAGCGCCTGACCCTGCGCCCGCTGCAGCCCGCCGACGCCGCGCCGCTGCACAAGCTGCTGGACGATTGGGACGTGCTGCGCAGCCTCGCCAATATCAACTACCCCTACACAAGCGCCGACGCCGATGCCTGGATCGTCGCCACCGCGGCGGACCTTGCCGCCGGGCGAGGGTATCACCTGGCCATCACCGGGCGTGACCAGGATGCCGAGACACTGGTCGGCGTGGTCGGCCTGACGCTCGCCCCGGACAGCCGAAGCGCGCGCCTGGGCTACTGGGTCGGGCGGAAGTTCTGGGGCCACGGGGTGGCGACCGAGGCGGCCGGGCGGCTTGCCCGCTGGGCGCTGGCCAATCTGGACCTCGACCGGCTGGAGGCCACGGTGGCCGAGGACAACCCCGCCTCGCTCGCCGTGCTGCGCCGGCTGGGCTTCCAGGAGACCGGCCGCGGGCGCGCCCATTTCCGGGCCCGGGGCGGCGAACTGCCGGTGATTACGCTGGCGGCGACCCGCGCCGACCTGTTCCCGCCCGCCCAAGCGTCGGCGCCCCCCTCGCCCGATGCCGCCCGCAAGCTGGTGCTGGTCGCGGCCTGCGCGCTGATCGACCGTGACGGGCGGATCCTGCTGGCCCGCCGGCCGGAGGGGAAATCCATGGCCGGGCTGTGGGAGTTCCCGGGCGGCAAGCTGGCCCCCGACGAGACGCCGGAAGCGGCGCTGATCCGCGAACTGAAGGAGGAGCTCGGCATCGACGTCACCGCCTCCTGCCTCGGCGCCTTCGCCTTCGCCTCGCACGCCTACCCGGCGTTCCACCTGCTGATGCCGCTCTATCTGTGCCGGCGCTGGAAGGGCATCCCGCGCGGGCGGGAGGGGCAGGCGCTGCGCTGGGTGCATCCCGAGCAGCTGGGCGAATACGAGATGCCGCCGGCCGACAAACCGCTGATCCCGCTGTTGCGCGAATTCCTGTAGGAGACGCCGATGTCCGCCCCCACCGCCGCCGTGCTGATCATCGGCAACGAGATTCTCTCCGGCCGCACCCAGGACACCAATCTGCGCTTTCTGGCCCAGGGCCTGGGCGCGCGGGGCATCCGGCTGGTCGAGGCGCGGGTCATCCCCGACATCGCCGAGGTGATCATCGGCACGGTGAACGAGCTGCGCGCGCGGGTGGACGTGCTCATCACCACCGGCGGCATCGGCCCCACCCATGACGATATCACCTCCGAATGCGTCGCCGCCGCCTTCGGCGTGCCGTGGGAGCCGCATCCGGAAGCCTGGGCGCGGATGGAGGCGAGCTACAAGCCCGGCGAGTTCAACCCGGCCCGCCAGCGCATGGCCACCATGCCGCGCGGGGCCAGCCTGATCGACAACGCGGTCTCGGTGGCGCCCGGGTTCAGCATCGGCAATGTCCATGTGCTGGCCGGGGTGCCGCGGGTGATGCAGGCGATGTTCGCCACCTTGGTGGAGCGGCTGCCGCGGGGCACGCCCATCGCCATGCGCGCGGTGCATGCGCTGGGGGCGGCGGAGGGGCGGATCGCGGCCGGGCTGTCGGCGATCCAGGCCCGCTATCCCGACGCCGATCTGGGCAGCTACCCGTTCTACCGCCCGAGCGGGAACGGGGTGGCGATCGTCGCCAAGGGCACCGACCCGACGCGGCTGGAGGCGGCGATCGCCGAGGTCGCGGCGCTGTTCACCTCGCTGGGCTACGCGCCGCTGGCGGGGGAACCGCCGGCGTCCTAGGCGGATCGTCCCGATCGGCGGGCTTGCCGGGCGGGCGCTTCCGTGCTTTACGCCCGGCCTTCCCTGCCGGGGCGCGGCAACGCCCCGGCTATGCCCGCACGACCCCGACCAGCCGGCCGGGGCGCGGGCCGAACCCAGCCAGAGGGACCCGCATGCCACTCTATGAATGCGTGCTGATCGCGCGCAACGATGTCACGCAGCAACAGGTCGATACGCTCGCCGACGAGCTCGGCGCGCAGCTGGAGGCCGACGGCGGCGCGGTGAAGAAGCGCGAATACTGGGGCCTGCGCACCCTGGCCTACCGGATCAAGAAGAACCGCAAGGGCCACTACCTGCTGCTCGGCCTGGACGCGAAGCCAGGCTTCATCTCCGAGATGGAACGCCAGCTGCGGCTGAACGAGGACATCCTGCGCTTCCTCACCCTGCGCGTGGAGAGCATCGACGAAGCCCAGTCGGCCATCCTCGCCCGCAAATCCGACGAGCGCGAGCGCAGCTTCCGCGGTCCGCGCGCGCCGTCGCGGTTCGACTCCGGCCGCCGTCGCGGCGATGACGACCGCGAGGAGTTCCGCGCCCGCGAGGAAGCGCGCGAGGCGCTCGGCCTCGGCATCGACGAATGACCGGCGGAGGAGAAACCCAAATGTCCGACGATATCAATCCCGCCGCCCGCCGCGCCGCCGTCGGCGCCCGCCGCCCGTTCTACCGCCGGCGCAAATCCTGCCCGTTCTCCGGCCCCAACGCGCCGAAGATCGACTACAAGGACGTGCGCCTGCTGTCGCGCTTCCTGTCCGAGCGCGGAAAGATCGTGCCCTCGCGCATCACCGCCGTCTCGGCGAAGAAGCAGCGGGAGCTGGCGCTGGCGATCAAGCGCGCCCGCTTCCTGGCCCTGCTGCCCTATATTCTGGTCTGAGGAGCGCGCCATGGCCAACGTGGAACTGATCCTGCTCCAGCGCGTGGAGCATCTGGGGCAGATGGGCGAGATCGTGAAGGTCAAGCCCGGATACGCGCGCAACTATCTGCTGCCGCAGCAGAAGGCGATCCGTGCCAGCAAGGCGAACCGCGAGCGGTTCGAGCAGCAGCGCGCCCAGCTCGAGGCGCAGAACCTGAAGCGCCGCGAGGAGGCCGAACGGGTCGCCGAGCGGGTTGGCGGACTGTCGGTGGTGGTCATCCGCCAGGCCGGCGAATCGGGCAGCCTCTACGGCTCGGTCTCGGCCCGCGACATCGCCGAGGCCACCACGGCGGCCGGCCTCACCATCGGCCGCCACCAAGTGGTGCTGATTCATCCGATCAAGGCGCTGGGCCTCTTCCCGGTGCGGGTGGAGCTGCATCCGGAAGTGTCGATCCGGGTCACCGTCAATGTCGCGCGCAGCGCCGAGGAGGCCGAGCGGCAGGCGCGCGGGGAGCGGGTGAGCGCGACCGACGAGGCCGACGCCCAGCCCGATATCGACCCGGCGGCGATGTTCGAGGCCGAGCTCGAGGCCGAGATGCCCTCCGCCTGAACCGGCCCGGCCGGGCGGGTTTCGCCCGGCGACGCGCCGCTTTCTCCCCCTTGGCACGTTCCCGCTGACTCCACCCGGCCGCATGGCCGGATGGTGTCAGCGTCCGGCCACTCCCGGCGGCAGGATCACCTTGTCGCCCACCGTGATGCCGAGCCGCGCCGTGGTGCCGCCCGCCAGTTCCAGCGTGGCGATCACCTTGCCGTGGCTCGACAGCACGCGCAGGCTGTGCGGCACCGTGTTCGTCAGGATGCTGTCGATCCGGCCATCGGCGCCGATGAACACCATGTCCAGCGGCACCAGGGTGTTCTTCATCCACATTCGCGAGATGATCGGCTTCGGCCACGGGAACAGCATCCCGCCGTCCGCCGCGACGCTGCGGCGGAACATCAGCCCGATGGTCTGTTCGGCCTTGGTGCGGGCGATCTCCACCTGGAACCGATGCGCCGTGCCGTCGGCACCGATGATGGTGAGCGGAGCGGTGGGCAGCGTCGGTTGCGGCCCGGTGATCGGGTGCGCGCGGGCGGCGGTGGGCGCGAGCAGCGCCAGGGCCAGCAGGGAGCGGCGGTTCATACGGGGCAGGTCTCCAGCAGTCGCGGAAAGACGGGACGGATCGGACCGGGGCGCGGCGGGTCGCGCAAGGTGGTGAACCAATGCGCCGGCGGGGTGCGCCCGGCGGCGCGGTCATAGCGTACGGCGCGCAGCACCGCCTCGGCCGCCGCGGGCAGGCGGGAGGGAACCGGGCGCGCGGCGAGCGTGCCCCAGATCAACGCCCAGGCCCGCCCGGTGGTCCAGGGGTTATAGCCGCCGCCGCCCAGCACCATCAGCCGCGGCGCCAGCCGGGGCAGGGTGCCTGCCAGCATCTCGGCGACCGTGTTGGACAGCGCGAGCCGCGCCAGCGGGTCCTCGGCCAGGGAATCCGCGCCGGCCTGCCACAGGATCGCCTGCGGCCGATGGGCGCGGATCGCCGGCAGCACCGCGTGTTCCAGCAGGAACAGATATTCGCTGTCGTTGGTCTCGGCCGGCAGCGGGAAATTGCGGATGCCGGGCGCATGCGCGGTGCCGGTGCGGGGCCAGCGGTCGGCCTCGTGCAGGCTGATGGTCAGCACGTCCGGATCGTCGGCGAAGGCGTCCTCGACCCCGTCGCCGTGATGGGCGTCGGTGTCGAGATAGACGATCCGCCGAAGCCCCTGGTCGCGCCAGGCGAGCAGCCCCAGCACCGGATCGTTGAGAAAGCAGAACCCGGCGGCGCGGTCGGGCCGGCCGTGATGGGTGCCGCCGCCGGGCACGTGGACGATCCCGCCCGCGGCGGTCAATGCCGCCCCCAGCAGCACGCCGCCGGCCGAGATCGCCGGGCGGCGATACATCTCGGGATAGATCGCGTTGCCGTCGCAGCCCAGCCGATAGCGGGCGCGATCCTCCGGCGGCGGATCGCCGCTCGCCTCCGCGCGCCGCAGCGCGGCGAGGTAGGCGGGGTCGTGAAACCGGGCCAGCGCCGCGTCATCGGCCTGCGGGGCGTCGCGATAGGCGCTCTCGGGCAGCCAGCCGAGCGCCCGGCAGAGGTCGGTGCAGACCGAGACCCGCGGCACCGCCAGCGGATGTTTCGGCCCGTAGCTGGAATGGCGGTAGATCTCGTTGCCGATATAGATCGGGCCGGTCACGTGTGCCGCTGCGGCATCGCCTGCGGGATCACCGTGCGGGCGATGGAGTGATCGAGCGACTCGAAGTCGTGATAGCCGATGGCCGCGTAGAGCTCGGCCCGGGTCTGCATCCGCTCCACCATGTTCTGGGTGCCGCCGTCGCGGCGGATGGCGGCGTAGAGTTCGGCCTGTGCCTTGTTCGCCACCCGCAACGAACTGACCGGCCAGATCACCATCCGGTAGCCCATCGCCTGGAACTCGTCGGCGGTGAAAAACGGGGTGCGGCCGAACTCGGTCATGTTGGCCAGCAGCGGCGCCTTCACCCGGGCGGCGAACTCGCGGAACATCTCGGCGGTGGTCAGCGCCTCGGGGAAAATCGCATCGGCGCCGGCTTGCAGGTAGAGTTCGGCGCGGGCCACCGCGCCGTCGATCCCCTCCGAGGCGGCGGCGTCGGTGCGGGCGATCACGAACAGGTGGCGGCGGGCTTTCGCGGCGGCGGCGATCTTGGCCGCCATGTCGTGCGGATCGGCGAGCTTCTTGCCATTCAGGTGGCCGCATTTCTTGGGCAGCAGCTGATCCTCGATATGCACCGCCGCCGCCCCCGCATCCTCGAAGCAGCGGACCATGTGCATCACGTTGAGCGTCTCGCCGTAGCCGGTATCGCCATCGACCAGCACCGGCAGGCCGGAGGCGCGGGCCAGCTGGCGGATGAAGAAGGCGACCTCGTCCACCGTGATGATGCCGAGATCGGGCAGGCCCATCTGCGCGGTCATCGCCGCGCCGGA
>DAHWNE010000049.1 GCA_027340195.1 Acetobacteraceae bacterium
GCCGCCGGCGCCGGGCAGGTCACGCTGTACTGGGCGTCATTGTAGTCCTTGTCATCGACCGACCCGCCCATGTCGTTCCAGAAATAATAGATCGTCTGCCCCGGCAGTTGCTGACAGTTCAGGGTCGCATTGGCGGGGGTCGCGGACGAACAGCTCCCGGGGGTTTCGGTCGGGTTCGGATCCGCGCTGGTCGCCACCACCACTTCCAGCGAGCAATTCGCGGGCTCGGACGGATAAGCGCTCTTGCTCGGCGGCGACAGCTGCGAATAGATCCAGTTGGTATGACCCTGCTGGCTGCCGTACTGGTTCGGCCCGTAGCCCTGAATGCCGCCGGTCACGTTCTTGAGCGCGAAGCCGATGCTCTGCCCGGCGGTGACGGTGATGCTGGGCAGGGAGGTCGGCTGCGGGCCGTCATTGGTGAACAGCTCGTGCAGATCCGTGCTGGCCGGCAAGCTGCCATTGGACGGCACCACGTACCAGTAGATGGTGTTCGCATCCCACGCGCTGGACTTCCAGTTGCCCAGCGAGGCGGAGATGGAGACCTCGGGGTTGAGCGCGCCGGCCGACACCGAGGTCGAGACGGACGGGGTGACCAGCGACATCACCGTGGTCGGCACCGCCGCCGATGCGGTGACCGAGACCGTATAGCCGGTGGTGGCGCCGGCGGAATTGGTCTGGATTGCGGGAGTGGCCGTGAAGGTGACCCCGTCATTGGCGGGAAGCTCGGCCTCGGCCTGGGTCATGTAGTTGGTTGCGGCCGTGACCGCGGCGCTGGACTTGCCGGAGGAGGAATAGACCGCCGCCCCCGCCAGCGCCGCCGAATCCGCCGCGTTCTGCAGCGCGATCCGGAATGCGGTGACGCGGGACAGATCGATGGCGATGCCGACCGACAGCAGCATCGGCACCATGCCGAGCGCGGTCAGCAGGGCCACGCCGGCGCGGCGATCGGTCCGAAGCGGATAGGCGGCGAGCACGATAACCTCCGAGCGGTGGATCGGTGGCGATCAGTTGTAGGTCACGGTGGTATTGGCGCGCGGGCGCGCATAGGCGATGGCGGTCAGGTCGAAGGTGGCCGGCAGCACCAGCGCCAACGGGTTGTGGAAGGTGTAGCTGGCCCGCACCACGATGGTGCTGTCCCCGATCGTCGGCACGGTGGCCGCCGCCAGGCTGGCGACGCCGGCGATGGCGCTGCCGTTGCCGCAGCTGGTATCGGTCCAATCGGTTGCCGGCGTGCCGTTGCTGTTGGTCACGCTGGCAACGCTGAGTTGCAGGGAGGTGGTGGTGAAGGGCGTCATCTCGTCGGCGGCGCCGGTGCAGAAATCGGCGATGGTGGACGGGGTGACGGCGGATTGCGCGGCGATCAGCTGCGCCATCGACTGCGCCGCCTGCGCCAGATCGGTGCGCGCGCGGATGGCGAGGCAGAGGCCGATCGCCCCGGTGGACAGCGCGATCAGCACCGGCGCGAGCAGGGCGAATTCCAGCGCCGCGATACCACGGCGCGCGCGGCGAAGGCGATGCAGCGTGGACATCAATAGACCTCGTTCTGAAAGGCGAGGGTGGAGACCAGCAGCGGCCCGAACGCGGCCTGCAACAGGCTGCCCACCAGCGGGATCGACAGATTCGGCTGATAGCCGACCTGCACCACCACATCCGCCCCCGGCCCGCCGGGGGAAAAGCCGGTGGTCTGCATCGCCCCGCCCGAGGTGGTGGCAACCGCGGTGGACAGCGCGGCGAAGCTGCTCGCGGACTGGACGTTCACCTGCACCGCGCCGCATCCGACCAGGGCCGACAGATCGTCGCAGACCGCGGTGGTGAACAGGCTCTGCCCGTTGCTGGCCTGCTGCACCTGGCCGGTGCGGATCAGCCGCGCCGCGTTCGCGGTGGCTGCATCCAGCGCCGCCTGGCCGAAGAGCATCAGGCCGGATTCCATCACCAGCAGCATCAGCAGCAGCAGGGTCGGCGCGACCAGGGCGAATTCCAGCGCCGTCACCGCGCGCCGCGCGCCGCGGAATCGAGACAGATCAGCCCGTTTCAAAAACGCGACCATGACCCGATAATGTCACGGCTCGATTGAATTGTCAATGGAAATCAATGTATTATTAACCGGTCCGCGGGTTGCAGACCGGTTACGATCGGAGGGGTGAATCCCCTGGTTCGGGATTCAGTCTCGGGTTGCGTGACGTTCGGGCGCTTCCCGTGCCGGTGTCTCGGCCGGCCCGGCCCCCGCCAGCCAGCCCGCCGCCCGTTCGGCCCGCGCCAGCGCCGTGTCCAGCGCCGCCATGGTGGCCGAAAGATCGTCGGACTCGTCGCTGCGCCAGGCGCGCAGGGTCCACAGCCAGACCGCCACCAGCCCCTTCACCCGCAACATCCCGCGCGGGCCGGTGGCCGGCACGCCGGCGGCCTCCAGCATCCAGCCCATGCTGCGCCGCGTCGCGGCGGCCAGGAACAGCGCCAGCGGCGGGTCGAAGGGCAGGGCCCGCAGCAGCGCCAGCACGCCTCCCCGATGCGCGCCCAGGATGTCCAGCCGGCGCATCAGCAAATGGAACAGCCGGTCGCGCACCGAACCCTCGGCCGGCACGTCGGCCAGCGCCGCCGCGTCGGCCGCCCGCCCCAACCGGACCAGCAGCGCCACCCGCCCGGGAAAGCGCCGTCTCGCCCGATCCAGCGGCAATCCCGCCCGGCGTGCCGCGGCGGCGATGGAAAGCCGGTGCCAGCCCTCCTCGCCCGCCAGGGCGAAAGCGGCGGTCATCAGCGCATGGTCGAAGCTGTCATTGTCCATGGACGATCAGATAGGCACGCCGGCCTCAGCCCGCCAGTTCCCGCGAGCGGGCGGTGGCGGCTTCGATCGCGCGCGCCATGGCCTCGGGCCAGGCGTTCGGCGCCATCAGCACCTTGAGCGCCGCCTCGGTGGTGCCGGCCGGCGAGGTCACCGCGACCCGCAGCGCCGCCGCATCCTCGGCGCTGGCGGCCAGCAGCGCGCCCGACCCGGCCACCGTCCGCCGTGCCAGGCGCCGCGCGAGATCGGGCGGGATCCCCTGCGCCGCCGCCTCGCGCTCCAAGAGCTCGGCCAGCAGGAAGACATAGGCGGGGCCGGAGCCGGAGACCGCGGTTACGGGGTCCAGCAGCGCCTCGTCCGACACGAAGGCGACCTCGCCGATCGCCCCCAGCAGGCGTTCGGCCAGCGCGCGCTGCGCCGCGGTCACGCCGGGGCCGGGGTAGGCCACGGTGATGCCCTGGCGGATGGCGGCGGGGGTGTTGGGCATGGCGCGGATCACCGCCGCCGTTTCCCCCAGCAGGGCGCGGATGCCGCCCAGGGTGCGCCCGGCCATGATCGAAAGAAACCCGGCCTGCCCGGCGAAGCGCGCATAGGCCGGCAGGGTGGCGGCGGCGGATTGCGGCTTGACCGCGAACACCACCGCCTCGGGCGCGAAACCGGACGGGATGGCGGTCGGGTCCGCCACCACCGTCAGGTCCGGCCCGGCCAGGGCGGCCGCGGCGGGGGCAGGGTCCACCGCCACCGAGGGCGCCAGCCCCAGTTCCCGCCAGCCGGCCAGCATCGCCGCGCCCATCCGTCCGGCGCCGACCAGCAGCAGCGGCGGGAGGGCGGTCATGCCTCGCCCACGCAGTCCAGCATGGCGGCATCCAGCGCCTCGGCGGCGGATTTGCCGCCCCACAGTACGAACTGGAAGGCGGGAAAGAACCGCTCACATTCGGTGAGCGCGATATCGACCATGTCCTCGAGGCTCTCGGCCGAGGCCCCGGGCGCCCCGCGCAGCAGCACCGAGTGGCGGAACACCGGCATCCCGTCATCCGGGTCCATGCCGAAATGGCCGATCCACAGCCGCTCGTTGGCCAGCGCCAGCAATTCGTACAGCGAGGCCCGGCGCCGCGCCGGCACTTTCAGGTCGAACGCGCAGGTGAAATGCATGGCGCTGATTTCGTGCGACCAGTTGAAGAACAACCCGTAGTCGCACCAGCGTCCCGGGGCTTCGGCGGCCATTTCGGCGTCGTTGCGGCGGTCGCAGGCCCAGTCGTTGGAGAGCAGGATCTGTTCGAGGGTGTCGAGGGGGTTGGTGGCGCTCTCGGGCGCGGCGGTGGCGGCGATGCTCATGCGTCGTCTCCCGTCTGGAGGAAGGCCGGGGGCGGAGGGCTTACGGCGTGCCAAGCCATGGGCAGGTGCCACCTTATCGGCCCGAATCGCGCCGGGGCAAGGGGTTAGGCACGAATTTTAAGATCGTGCCGCGCCTTCGCCTCGGCGGCCTGCCGGAGCGCCGCCGCCGCTCCGACAGCGGAAGCCGTCGTTCCGCCACCCGGGTCAGCCGCACCGGCCGCCACCGCAGCCAGCCGCCGGCACCGGCATCGACCCCGCCCCATCCGCGCGACCGTCCACCTTCGCCCGCCCCGCCTTGACCCCATCGCCGCCGCGTCGCACCTCCGCCCGATGCATGGCTCCGTCCCCGGCTTTCGCCGCCCGGCCCGGCTGGCCGCCCCGCTGGCCGCGCTGGCGACGCTCACCCTGGTCCGGCTGGCGGTGGCCGCCCTCATCCCGCTGTCGCCGGACGAGACCTACTACTGGATCTGGTCGCGAGTCCCGCAGGCCGGCTACCCGGACCATCCGCCGATGGTGGCGTGGTGGATCCGCCTCGGCACCTGGATCGCCGGCGCCACGCCGCTCGGCGTGCGGCTGCTCGGTCCGCTCTCCGCGGCGCTGGGCACGGTGCTGCTCTATCAGGCCGCCGAGTGGCTCTGGCCCGGCCGCCGCGCCGGCCTCACGGCGGCGCTGCTGCTGAACGCCACCCTGATGCTCGGCATCGGGACGGTGGTGATGACCCCCGACACGCCGCTGATGTTCTTCTGGATCGCCTGCCTATGGGCGCTGGCCGGATACCTGCGCGACGGCAACGGCTGGTGGCTGGTGCTGGCGGCGGTCGCTGCCGGGGCGGCGTTCGACAGCAAATACACCGCCGCCTTCCTGGCCCTGGGGGCGGTGATCTGGCTGCTGGCGGTGCCGTCCTACCGGCGGGTCTGGCGCACCCCGGCCCCATACTGGGCCATGATGTTCGGCCTGCAGGCGGTGGCGCCGGTCATCCGCTGGAACCAGGACCATGGCTGGGTCAGCTTCCTGCGCCAGGGCGGGCGGCTGACCCATTGGCACCCGGCCGACGCGCCGCGGTTGCTGGCCGAGCTGGCCGGGTCGCAGCTGGGGCTGGCGACGCCGGTGATCGCGGTGCTGTTCGTGGTCGGGCTGGCTTGGGCCACGCGGCAGGCCTGGCGGGTGCGCGACCCGGCGGCGACCCTGCTCGCTGCCATGAGCCTGCCGGCGATCCTGGTCTTCGTGCAGCACTGCTTCGCCGGGCGGGTGCAGGGGAACTGGCCGGACATCCTCTATCCGGGCGCGGCGCTGGCGGCGGCGGCGCGGGACGGGCGCTGGCGGCGACTGGTGATGCCCGGCGCGGCGCTGGGGCTGGCGATGACGGCGCTGGTCTATGCGCAGGCGGCCACCGGCATCCTGCCGCTGCCGCCGGCGCGCGACCCCACCGCCTTCCGCATGGCCGGTTGGGGCGGGCTGGCGCGGCGCGCGGCGGCGGAGGCACGCGCGCATGGGGCGGACTACATCGCCGCCACCGACTACGACGTGGCCGGCGAACTCGCCTTCCACCTGCCGCGCGGGGTCCGCCTGATCGCGGCCGAGCCGCGCTGGGGCTATTTCGCCCTGCCGCGCCCGGTGGCGGGGATGGGCACCGGGCTGCTGGTGCGCAGCCTGCATCGCGCCGGCCCGCCGCGCGCCGCGCCCTGGGCCTCGGTGCGCCCGCTGGGGGTGATCTGGCGCCGGCGCGGAGGGGTGGTGGTAGAGGGGTACCGGACCTACCTGGTCACCCTGCGTCCCGGGGCGGTGGCGGTGCTGCTGCCGCGGGGCGGACGGTAGCGGCGATCCTCGGCCGACAGCGATCCCGGCGCGCTCATCCCACCAGCACCGCCTTGCCGATCACCTCGCGCGCCATCACCGCGCGTAGCGCGTCCGCCGCATGTTCCAGTGGAAACCGGTGCGAGATGCGCGGGCGCAGCTTTCCCTCCCCGGCGAGGCGCGCCAACTCGCGTGCATTGGCCTCGGCCAGCGCCGGGTTCGCCTCCTGCAAGCCGCCGATCCGCACGCCGACCGCCTCGATCCCCTTGATGAGCAGATAGTTGCTGCGGATATTGGCCGGCCCGCCGCCCAGGAACCCCAGGATCAGCAGCCGCCCGCCCCAGGCCAGGCAGCGGAGCGATTCCTCGGTCACGGCGGCGCCGATCGGATCATAGACGATATCCACCCCGCGCCCGCCGGTCAGCGCCTTCACCGCGTCCAGGAACCCGCCGGCATAGGGGATGGCGTGATCGGCGCCCTCGTCCAGACAGGCGGCGCGCTTGGCCTCGGTGCCGGCGGTGGCGATGACGCGGGCGCCGTTGAGCTTCGCCACCTGGATCGCGGCGATGCCGATGCCGCCCGCCGCGCCGTGGATCAGCACCCATTCCCCGGATGCCAGCCGCCCGCGTTGCAGCAGCGCGTGGTACGCGGTGGCGTGGGCGGCGCGGAACACTCCGGCCTGTTGCAGGGTCAGCCCCGCCGGCACCGGTTCGCAGGCGGACTCGGGCACCACCGCGCGCTCGGCGAAGGCGCCCAGGCGGTGGCGGCTCATCACCTGCTCGCCGGCGCGGAAGCGGCTCACCCCGGGGCCGACGGCCAGCACCTCCCCGGCGGCCTCGGAGCCCGGAATGAACGGCGGTTCGGGGCGGAACTGATAGGTTCCGGCGGCCATC
>DAHWNE010000050.1 GCA_027340195.1 Acetobacteraceae bacterium
GCACTCCCGGCGGTTTGTGCCGCCTCGGGATCGGGATTTCCAGCACGGAGGACGCGGAGGACCACATGAACCACGGAGTCGCTCGGGGTGGTTCGTCGCGACCGCCCGAATGGTCGGAAGAGTACGATGTTATATCGCAGCGGATACCGTGAGCGCGGCGCGCCGCTCGCGGATGCCTCACCCTCCGCAAGGGAAGCGTTTCCCCTCGGGCGCCGACAATACCGTCCTGATCTCGGAACATACGCCGCCCGGAGTTTATCGACCCCGCGGCGCCCTCCCTGCCAATGAAGGCGAGACACCACCCCCACCGGGATGACGCCGCCCGTGCGCGCGTGTAGCCTCCCCCCACCACAGGGAGCGCACCCATGTCGTTCAAGGTCCAGGTCGGCCCGCCGCAGATCTCCATCCATCAGGGCCACACCGTCCTGGTCACCGCCCCCTCGGGCGAAATCGCCTGGCCCTCCGACCGCGGCCTCTACTTCTTCGATACCCGCATGATCTCCGCCTGGGCGATCTACGCCAACGGCGAAGTCTGGGACCTGCTCAACGGCGGCGCGGTCGCCCATGACCATGCCCGCATCCACCTCACCAACCGCGCCTTCCTGACCGAATCCGGCCCGGTCGCCGAACGCAGCCTCGGCCTCGTGCTGGCGCGCGCCATCGGCGGCGGGATGCACGAGGATCTCGACGTCACCAACCATGGCGGCAAGCCGATCCGCTTCAACCTCGAGATCGCCCTGCGCTCGGACTTCGCCGACATCTTCGACGTCAAATCCAACCGCATGGTCCGCCGCGGCCGCATCACCACCGAATGGTCCGATGCCGATCAGGCGCTGCGCACCGCCTATCGCAACCAGGATTTCCACCGCGCCGTCACCGTCACGGCCCATAACGGGTCGAGCCAGGCCGTCTATGCCAACGGCCGCCTCAGCTTCGAGGTCGCCCTCGACCCCGGCCAGACCTGGCATGTCTGCCTGCTCTACGATCTGGAGGACGGCGGCGCCCCGCACCACGCCCCGCGCCTCTGCACCCGCGACACGCACACCCTGCCGCCCGCCAGCCTGCGCGCCGACTGGCAGCAACGGGTGCTGAAGCTGCAATCCTCCAACGAGGAGTTCTACCGTTTCTACCGCCAGGCGATCGAGGACATGGCCGCGCTGCGCCTGCCGGTCGAAGGCACCGACCACATGGTCTTCGTCCCCGCCGCCGGCCTGCCCTGGTTCGTCGCCCTGTTCGGCCGCGACAGCCTGATCGTCTCGTTGCAATCGCTGATCGTCTGGCCGGAGTTCGCCCGCGGCGCCCTCGACGTGCTCGGCCGCTGGCAGGCGAGGGAGCGCGACGACTGGCGCGACGCCGAGCCGGGCAAGATCCTGCACGAGCTCCGCCAGGGCGAGCTCGCGCATTTCAAGCTGGTCCCGCACACCCCCTATTACGGCACCGCCGACGCGACGCCGCTCTACCTCATCGTCCTGCACGCCGCCTGGCGCGCCACCGGCGATCGTGCCCTGCTCGAGCGCTTCCTGCCGAATGCCGAGGCGGCGCTGGACTGGATCGACAACTGGGGCGACCGCGACGGCGACGGATTCCAGGAATTCGCCACCCGCTCGCCGGTCGGCTACGAGAACATGTCGTGGAAGGACTCGGGCGATTCCATGTCCTGGCCGGACGGCAGCCCGGTGAAGGGGCCGAAGGCGGTCTGCGAGTTGCAAGGCTATGTCTACGACGCCTGGCTGCGCATGGCCGAGGTCTATGACGCGCTCGCCCGCCCCGACCGCGCCCGCGCGCTGCGCGCCAAGGCCGCCACCCTGTTCGAGAAATTCAACGCCGTCTTCTGGAACGAGGACGAGGGCTATTACGCCTACATGCTGGACGGCGAGAAGCGCCCGGTCTGGTCGGTCGCCTCCGATGCCGGGCATCTGCTGTTTTCCGGCATCGTCCCCGAGGACCGCGCCGCCCGCGTCGCCGCCCGGCTGCTCGCCCCCGACATGGACAGCGGCTGGGGCATCCGTACCCTGTCGGCGGCGCACAAGGCGTATAATCCCTATTCATACCAGAACGGCTCGGTCTGGCCGCACGACAACGGCATCATCGCCGCCGGGTTCAAGCGCTACGGCCTCGGCCGCGAGGCGGCGCAGATCGCGCGCGCCATCAGCGGCGCGGCGGGGCATTTCCTGCTCAATCAGGTGCCGGAACTCTACGCCGGATTGCCCCACCAGACCGACGGGTTTCCGGTGCAGTACCTCGGCGCCAATGTCCCGCAGGCCTGGGCCGCGGGGTCGGCCTTCATGCTGGTGCAGGCGATGCTGGGGCTGGAACCCGATGCGCCGCGCGGCGCCCTCTATATCGACCCCTGGCTGCCGCCATGGCTGCCCGATCTCACGCTGCGCGATCTTCGCTTCGGCGCGCATACGCTGGATATCCGCTTCTCCCGCGACGGCGACGTGACCCGCCACGAGGTGCTGCGCGGCGACCCTGACCTGGTGCAGGTCCGCGACGCGGGCGAGCTGCGCCGGCGGCTGCGCGACGGGACCGCCCCATGACCGCCGCGCCGATGACTCCCGCGCCGATGACGACTGGGGAGGCCGTGATCGCCACCCTGATCGCCCACGGCATCGACACGCTCTACGCGCTGCCCGGCGTTCACAACGATCCGCTGTTCGACGCTTGTGCCCGCGACCCCGAGCATATCCGCGTGCTGCATCCCCGCCACGAGCAGGCCTCGGCTTACATGGCGCTCGGCGCGGCGCTGGTGACCGGCCGGGCGCAGGTCTGCGCCGCCGTGCCCGGGCCGGGCCTGCTCAACACCGCCGCCGCGCTTCTTTGTGCCTACGGAATGGACGCGCCGGTGCTGGCCCTGGCCGGGCAGATCCCCAGCTTCGCCATCGATCGCGGCCTCGGCTATCTGCACGAGCTGCCCGACCAGCTCGGCCTGTTGCGCCACCTGACCAAATTCGCCGCCCGCATCCGCGCGCCCTCCGAGGCATCGGCGCTGGTGGCCACCGCGCTCGCCGCCGCCACCACCCCGCGCCGGCGCCCGGTGGCGCTGGAATGCGGCATCGATGTCTGGGGTGCCACCGCCCCGGTCACCCTCTCCGCCCCCATCCCGCCCACCCCGGCGCCCATCGATTCCGCCGCGATCGACCGCGCCGCCGCCCTGATCGCCAAGGCCGAGCGCCCGCTGATCGTCGCCGGCGGCGGCGCGCTGGACGCGGCGCCCGAGCTCGGCGCGCTGGCCGAACGTCTCGCCGCCCCGGTGATGAGCTTCCGCCGCGGTCGCGGCATCCTGCCCAGCACCCATCCGCTGGCGGTCTCGCTGACCGAGGGCCACCGTCTCTGGGAGCATGCCGACCTGGTGATCGGCGTCGGCACGCGGCTGCTGCGCCCGCTGGCCGATTGGGGGACGGACGCCGGGCTGCGGGTCATCCGTATCGATGCCGATCCGGAAGAACCCGGCCGCCTGCACCGCCCGGACGCCGCCCTGTTGGGCGATGCCGGACCGGTCCTCGCCGCCCTGCTGGCCGCCCTGCCGACCCCGCCGCGCCCGGCGCGCGTGGGCGAGCTCGCCGCGCTGCACGCCTGGTTCGCCGAGCGCCTGGCCCCGCTCGCCCCGCAGCTCGGCTTTCTGCGCGCGATTCGCGCCGCCCTGCCGGCGGACGGGATCCTGGTTGAGGACGTCACCCAGCTCGCCTTCGTCGCGCGACTGGCGTGGGAGGTGGACGCGCCGCGGCGCTACATCTCCCCAGGCTATCAGGATGCGCTGGGCTGGGGCTACGGCACCGCGCTCGGCGCCCAGGCGGCGCGGCCGCGCCGGGCGGTGGTGGCGCTGCTGGGTGATGGCGGGTTCATGTACCAGGCGGCCGAACTCGCCACCGCCATGCGCCACGGCCTGCCGGTGGTGGCGGTGGTGATGGATGACGGCGCGTTCGGCAATGTCCGCCGCATCCAGCAGCAGGCGTTCGGCAACCGGCTGATCGCCTGCGATCTGGCCAACCCCGATTTCGTCGCGTTCGCGGAAAGTTTCGGCGCCCGCGGCTGGCGGGCCGACAGCCCGGCGGCGCTGGAACACGCGCTGCGCGCGGCGCTGGCGTCCGGCGGCCCGGCGGTGATCCATGTGCGCGTGGGCGAGATGCCGAGTCCATGGGGCCTGATCGGCCTGCCCCGGGTTCGCGGCCCGGCCGGACGCCCGGCCTTCCCGTGAGGCCTATTCCGGCGGCGCCATCGACTTGATGAGGTCGAACACCCGCTTGCGGACCGACGGGTCCTGGATGCGGTAGTAGGCGCGCACCAGTTCCATCGTCTCCCGCCGGTTCATCGTATCGTCACCGAACGGGTCCTGCGTCTCCGCCAGCCCGTGCATCCGCCGCGCCGTCAGCGCCAGCGGGCCGGCGACATTGTCGGGCATGTCCTCGAAGAAATAGCTGATCGGCACGTCCAGCACCCGGGCGAGATCGAACAGCCGCGAGGCGCCGACGCGATTCGCCCCGCGCTCGTATTTCTGCACCTGCTGGAAGGTCAGGCCGATCTGATCGCCCAGCCGCTCCTGCGACAGGCCGAGCAGGGTGCGGCGCAGCCGGATGCGGGCCCCGACATGAACGTCGATCGGGCTCGGCCGTCCTTCCCGGTCGGCGCCGGGAGCGTGCGGGGGCAGGTCGGCGGCGCCGGATTCGACTTCTTCAAGCACCGGAATCTCCCTTTCGGAGTCGGACATCATCCATGGCCCCCAACCTACAGTAGCATGAAGCGTTAGGGAAGCGTAAATCTGCAACCCCGAATTGTCAACGGCAGCGATGAATGTGACATTGTTTTGTACGGTGAGATTTTGTCTCACCTCACGATGCGTCGCCCGGCCAACCCGAACCCTAGCACGCCCAGCGCCAGCCCGAACGGAATCCACAGCCCGCCCCGCGCGAACAGCGTCGCCGGCAGCTTCCCGGGCACCGCGGCAACCACCACCCCGGTCCGATCCAGCCCCAGCCGCGCGACCAGCCGCCCGCGCGGGCCGAACACCGCCGAGATCCCGGTATTGGCCGCCCGCAGCAACGGCAGCCCCTCCTCCACCGCGCGCAGCCGCGCCGCCACCAGATGCTGGCGGGGGCCCGAGGAATCGCCGAACCAGGCGTCGTTGGTCACATTCACGAGAAGCGACGGGCGATGGCCCGGCTGCACGATCTCGCCGGGAAAGATCGCCTCGTAGCAGATCAGCGGGCCGATCGGCGGCAGCCCGGGCAGGGTCAGGGTGCGCGGCCCCGGCCCGGGGGCGAAGCCGCCGCCCGGCACCAGTTGGATCGGCAGCGGCAGCCAGTCCGGCTGATATTCCCCGAACGGGACCAGGTGATGCTTGTCATAGATTCCGGCGACGATGCCGGCGCCGGTCAGGGCGAACAGGGAATTGCGCGGCCGGCGATGGCCGCCGAACCGCACCGCCCCCACCAGCGCCACCACCCGCCCCGCGGCGGGCCCGTCCGGCGCGCCGCCCGCCGCCGCGGCGATCGCCTGCCGCACCGCCGGTTCGGAGCCGAGCAAATAGGGTGAAGCGGTCTCCGGCCAGACCACCAGGGTCCGTTTCCCGCCGGCCTCGGCGACGCCCGCGCGCGTCAGCCGCAGATAGCGCGCGAAGATTTGGGCGGCGACCGCGCGGTCCCATTTCTGGCCCTCGGCCACGTCGCCCTGCACCAGCACCGCGGTCAGGCCGGGCGGCTTCGGGGCGGGCCAGGACAGGCGCCAGACCCCGAACCCCACCCAGGCGGCCAGCAGCAGCCCCGCGCCCGCGCGCCCGCGCCGGCCGAGCAGCGGCGCCCCGGCCAGCAGCATGGTGCCGAGCGTCAGCCCATGGACGCTCACCAGCGCGGCGGGCTGGATGAGGATCTCGCCCAGGCGCCCGGGCAGCGCCCAGTCGGCGCCCCAGAGGTTCCACGGGAATCCGGTCAGCACGAACTGGCGGGCCAGGTCGGTCAGCACCCAGGCCCCGGCCAGCGCCGGCACACGTGGCCAGCCGGGGCGCGCCAGCCGGGCGATCGCGCAGGCGACGGCGATGAAGACCGCCATCACCGCCGCCAGCGCTGGCACCGCCAGCGGCACCAGCCACCAGAATTTCGCCGCCTCCACCAGGATCGCCTCGGTCACCCAGTAGAGGCCGATCAGGTTGCAGCCGAACCCGAACCAGAACCCGCGCCGCGCCGCCGTCCGCATCC
>DAHWNE010000292.1 GCA_027340195.1 Acetobacteraceae bacterium
CCGTTCCATTCCGGCGTTGGGTTGTTCAACAACGACCAGCACTGCATCGGCTGGAACGCCGGGCGCAATCCGTTGCCGTTCGTACTTGCCGGCGACGTCGCCGCCGCCATCCTGGCCGCCGCCACCGCGCCCGGGATCGCGGGGCGTTGCTACAACCTGGCCGGCGACGTCCGGCTTTGCGCGCGGGACTACATCGCCGAACTCGCCCCCGCGCTGCGCCGGCCGCTGCGGTTCCATCCGCAATCGCCGGAGCGGCTGTGGCTGGTGGAGCTGGGCAAATGGGCGGTGAAGCGCGCCGGGGGGCGGCGCCCCCCCTGGCCCTCGCTGCGCGATCTGCGCTCGCGCGGGATGGCGGCGCGGTTCGACTGCGCCGACCCGAAGCGTGATCTGGACTGGGTGCCGGTGGCGGACCCGGCGGTCTTTCACGCCCAGGGGATCGCCCCGCATGTCGGCTGAACCGGGCAGCGCGGCGGTCTGTTCGGTGTTCGCGACGTTTGCGGTGGGCGGATCGCAGCGGCGCTTCGCCGCGCTGGCCAACCGCTTTGCGGGACGCTACCGCCACCGCATCGTGGCCATGGACGGCAACACCGCCGCCCGCGACCTGCTGGCCGCCGAGGCCGGCTGCGCGTTCCCGCCGATCGACACCGCCAAGCGATCCACCCTGGCCAACCGCGCCCGCTTCCGCGCGGCGCTGCGTGCGTGGCGGCCGGATCTGCTGGTCACCCACAACTGGGGTTCCATCGAATGGGCGATGGCCGACCTGCCGCGCGTGGTGCCGCATCTGCATATCGAGGATGGGTTCGGCCCGGAGGAACAGACCGCTCAACTGCCGCGCCGCGTGTTGACCCGCCGGCTGGTGCTGCGCTGGAGCCGGGTGGTGGTGCCCTCGCGTACGTTGTTCGACATCGCCACCGCCAACTGGCGGCTCCCGTCCTCGCGCGTTCATTACATCCCGAACGGGATCGACCTCGCCCCGTACGCCGCCGCGCCGCTGGCGCCGCTGCCCGAGCGGGCGCCGGGGACGCTGGTGATCGGCACCGTTGCCGCGCTGCGGGTGGAGAAGAACCTGATCCGCTTGCTCGATGCGTTCCGAATGGTGCAGGAGCGGCAGCCGGCGCTGCTGGTCATCGTCGGCGACGGGGCGGAGGCGGCGCGCCTCAAGGGCCATGCCGCGGCGCTTGGGCTGGTCGATCGGGTGATGTTTCCCGGTCACGCCCCCGCCCCGGCCGGCTGGTATCGCGGCTTCGACATCTTCGCCCTGTCGTCGGACACCGAGCAGATGCCGTTGTCGGTGATCGAGGCGATGGCAGCGTCGCTGCCGGTGGTGGCCACCGATGTGGGCGACGTGCGGCGGATGCTGGCGGCCGAGAATGCCCCCTATGTGGTGGCGAAGGATGCCGAGGCGCTGGCCGCGGCGATTCTGGCGCTGGCCGCCGACCCCGCCCGCCGCGCCGCGCTGGGTGCCGCCAACCGCGCCGAGGCCGCGCGCAGCTACGATCAGGAGACGATGTTCGCCGCCTACGCCGCCTTGTTCGACGCCGCGATGGGACCCGCCCGCCAGGCGAGCCAGGCGTACCAGAGCCGGCCGATATATTCGTGGAAAGCGAAATAACTCTGCCGCCAGGCCAGCGTCGAAGGCAGCCAGCCCCACGAATACGCATCCAGCACCACCGGGGCCGCCGTCACCCGAATGCCGAAATGACGGAACGCCAGGATCGCGCGCTTCTCGTGCCAGGCGTCGGTGACGAGATAGACCGAGCCGATTCCGGCCCGGCGCAGGATGGCGGCGCTGAATTCGGCGTTCTGCCAGGTGGTCTTGGACCGCGCCTCGACCCAGCGGACGGGGACGTCGAAATCCCGTTTCAGGCTGGCGGCCATGCGCGCGGCGATCGGCATGACCCGACGCCCGCCCAACCGTCCGCCGGTGACCAGCACCGGCAGTCCCGTCCGTCGGGCCAGCCGGGCCCCGGCGCGCATCCGGCTGAGCGTGATCGGCCCCAGTGCCTCGGTCCCGCGCGGGCCGCGCGGATGCACCACCTCGGCGCTGAGGATGACAATCGCCCGCGGCGGATGCGCCGGGTCGGGACGGAGCGGCAGGCCGCGCTCCAGCGGCAGCAGCAGCGCCAGCGCCACCATCGGCAGCGACAGCAGCGCCAGCGCGACGAGCGCCGCCGCGGTGATGGCCCGTCCGGCCCGCCGCCAGCGTCCGCGCAGCGCATATCCGACGAGACCGACCAGAGGCAGATTGGGCGGCGGCACCAGCAGCGCCGCCAGCACCTCGTGCAGGGTCACGGCCGACCGAGCCAGTCCCATACCGCCGCGAGGCCCTCGGCGAGCGGAGTTGGCGGGCCGAGGCCGAGCGCCGCCCGGGATGCCTCCGGGCTGCCGAGCGAGTGGCGGATGTCCCCGGGGCGCGGCGGGCCTTCGGTCAGGCGTGGCGGCACGCCGGCGATGGCGGCCAGCGTGGCGGCGAGTTCGCGAATCGACGTGGCGCGGCCGGAACAGACGTTGAAGACCGCCGCCGTGCCGCCGCGCCATGCCATCGCCGCAAGCAGCGCCGCCACCACGTCGGCCACGAAGACGAAATCCCGCGTCTGCCCGCCGTCGCCGTGCAGCACTAGCGGCGCCCCCGCGCGCAGCCGGCCGGCGAAGACCGAGATCACCCCGGAATAAGGCGAGGCCGGGTCCTGGCGGGGGCCGAACACGTTGAAGAAGCGCAACCCGACCGTGGGCACGCCGAACACGCCGGAGGCGACCGCGGCGTGGAGCTCCGAGCCGAGCTTGTCGGCACCATAGGCCGAGAGCGGGTGCGTGGGGGTGGCCTCGGTCAGCGGTCGGTCGGCTCCCGCCCCATAGACCGCCGCCGAGGAGGCGTAGACCACCGGCACGCGCCGCGCCCGGGCCGCGTCCAGCACAGCGACGGTGTCACCCAGATTGACTCGATGCGTGCCTGGCCAATCCTCGGCCGCGCGGGCCACCGAGGCGATGGCGGCCAGATGAAAGCACCCGTCCATTCCGGTCATGGCGGCGGCGGCGGTGGCCGGATCCGCGACGTCGCCCAGGATCAGCTCGGCCGCCGGCGGCAGATTCTCCCGCCGGCCGGTGGAGAGATCGTCCAGCACCCGCGTGGCATGGCCCGCGGCGAGCAGCGATTCGACCAGGTGCGAACCGATGAACCCCGCCCCGCCGGTGACCAGATAGCGGCTCATGCGGTCAATTCCGCGACGGTGGCGAAGCGGATCCCGGCCGCCGACAGGCGGGCGCGCGCCGCGCTCAGGCTGTCGCCGTCCGGCCCTGGCATTGCGATCGCGCGGCAGGCATCCGTGACGATGGTGACGGAAAACCCGAGGCGCGCGGCATCCTCGGCCGACCAGGCGACACAGAAATCGAGCGCCAGCCCGCACAGCGCCAGCCCGCGCGCTCCGATCGTCGCCAGATAGCCGGCAAGGCCGGTGGGTGTGCGGCGGTCGTTCTCGAAGAAGGCCGAATAGCTGTCGATCTCCTTGTCCATCCCCTTGCGGATGACGGCGCGCAGTCGGCGCTGGTCCAACCCCGGCGCCAGCGCCGCGCCCGGGGTGCCGGCGACGCAATGGTCGGGCCACAGGATCTGGGGGCCATAGGGCATGGCGATGGTCTCGAACGGCGCCCGGCCCGGATGGGCCGAGGCGAACGAGGCATGGCCGGGCGGGTGCCAGTCTTGGGTGGCGAAAGCGGCGGCGAAGCCGAGTCCGAGCAGATGGTTGACCGGCGCGAGGACCTGGTCACCCTCCGGCACGGCGAGCGGGCCCCGCGGCATGAAGTCCGGTTGCACGTCGATCACGCCCAGGACCAGTTCGGAGAGTTTCACCGCCGCCGCCCGCCTTTCCGTCGCGCCGGCCGTCTTGTGCCCGATCCGGCAACAGGCGCAAAGTGCGGCGTCGTCACCGCGACTCAACAGGGGGTATTTGCGCGATGAAGCTTGCACGTCTGGCCCTTGCGGGCCTGCTGGTCGGGGCCTTGGCCGCGCCGGCCTTGTCCAGCCCGGCATGGGCCCGGACCGCCACGTTCCGCTGGGCCAACGATGGCGATGTGACCACGATGGACCCGGACATGCTGCAAGAGACGGTGCAGCTTTCGTTCCTGGCCAATGTGTATGAGCCGCTGGTCCAGCGCGACCAGGACCTGAAGCTGATTCCGGGTCTCGCGGTGAAATGGCGCCAGGTCAACCCGACCACTTGGCGGTTCCATCTGCGTCCGGGGGTGAAATGGCAGGACGGCACGCCCTTCACCTCGGCCGACGTGGTGTTTTCGGTGCATCGGATGCTGGCCAAGACCTCGGCCATGCGCAACGTGATGGGCATGGTGAAGACGGTCAAGGCGGAGGGACCGCTGACCGTCGAGTTCATCACCAAGAAGCCCGATCCGATCTTCCCGCAGGAGCAGACCAACCTTCTCATCATGAGCAAGGCGTGGTGCGAGAAGCACGACGCCACGGTTCCGGTGGTGCTGGGCAGCGGCACCAACTACGCGGTGCTGCACGCGATGGGCACCGGACCCTATGAGGTGGTCTCTCGCCAGCCCGGCGCGAAGACGATCCTGGTGGCCAACAAGGATTGGTGGGGCAAGCTCTCGCCGCGCGCGCCGCAGCGGGTGGAGTTCGATGTCATCAAGAACGACTCCACTCGCGTCGCGGCCCTACTGTCGGGCGAGGAGGACATGATCTACTCGGTCCCGCCGCAGGATCTGGCCCGGGTGGCGCATGCGCCCGGCGTGAAGGTGATCGAGCATCCGGAACTGCGGACCATCTATCTCGGCCTCGACGTCTCCCGCCCGCAGCTGCTGACCAGCAACATCAAGGGTAAGAATCCGCTGCAGGACCTGCGGGTGCGCAAGGCCTTCGCGCTGGCGATCGACGAGAACCTGATCGCCAAGCGGGTGATGCTGGGTCAGGCCCACCCCACCTGGCTGATGTGGGGGCCGGGGGTGAACGGCTACGATCCGAAGCTGGATCATCGCCCGGCGCCGAATCTGGCCGAGGCGAAGAAGCTGATGGCGGAGGCCGGCTATCCCCACGGCTTCACCATCGGCATGGATTGCCCCGACGACCGCTACGTGATGGACGCGCAGATCTGCACCGCCGTCGCCTCGATGCTGGGGCGGATCGGGGTGAAAGTGAACCTGGATGCGCAGACCAAGGCCAAGTTCTTCGCCAAGATCTTGCCGCCGAAATACGACACCGATTTCTACCTGCTGGGCTGGACGCCTTCCACCTATGACGCCGAGAACGTGCTCTACACCCTGCTCGGCACCCGCAACGGCGAACGCGGGGCGGTGAATGTCGGCGGCTATTCCAACCCCAAGCTCGACGCGTTGATCGCGAAGATCGGCTCGCAGACCAACGAGGCGAAGCGCGATGCCGAGATCGATCAGGCGGCGCTCATCATCCAGCACGACATCCCGGTGATCCCGCTGCATCAGCAGGTCATCGTCTGGGGCGTGCGGGATGGCTACCATGTGGTGCAGCCGGCCGATAATTCCTTCCCGTTCCGCTACTTCCGGATGCCCAAGGGGAAGTGAACCCGGGGTTGCGAAGCGGCATTTTCGGGTCCAATTTGGTCCGGGGCGACGATCGCCCCGGACCAAGGAGGCCTCCGATATGCCGCGACCCAAGCTGCTCGCAGAAACCACCGACCTCCTGCATGCCATCCTGGGTCCGGAACTCGCCGGGCTGACCGTCTCGCGGGCGGTGGTGGGCTTGTTCTTCACCGGGGTGATGCTCTCGGACGGTTCCACCGGCGCCGCCGCGACCCCGCTCCGCGAATTGCGGGAGGCGGTCTGCTGCCCCTCCTCGGCCGGTGCGATGCCGTTGCCGGGCAAGCTCGCGGGACGGCCGGCCGCCGACCTGCTGCGGCAGCTGGACGCGCCGGACCCGATCCGCCGGGCCGTGGGGGTGGCGGCGATGAACGCCTTGGCGGCCGCCGCCTGGGGCAGGCGGCCGAGTCCGGCGGTGACCCTGGAACCCGGAGTGGATGCCTATGACGCGGCGCGGATCCGGCCCGGGGAGCGGGTGGTGGTGGTCGGCGCCTTCGTGCCGTTCCTGAAGGCGCTGAAGGCCGCCGGCCAGGACTGGACGGTGCTGGAACAGGACCAGGCGACGCTGAAGCCGGACGAGCTCGCGCATTTCCGCCCGGCCAACGAGGCCGCGGCGGTCTTGCCCGGGGCCGATGTGGTGCTGATCACCGGCACCACCCTGCTCAACGATACGCTGGCCGAGCTGCTGGGGC
>DAHWNE010000308.1 GCA_027340195.1 Acetobacteraceae bacterium
CCGGCCTATCATCCGCCGGCACCCGCCTATCACCCGCCGCCGCGCCAGGCTCCGCCGCCGCAGGAGCGCCGCAAACCGCAATGACCGCTTGTCCGCCACGCTGGCGGGCGTAGGATCGCCTGGTGACCAGAACCGCCCGCCGCCGCTACGCCAGGGGGATCGGCCGCAGCCTCGACCTGCTGCTGTTCATCCCGGCGCTGCTCTACGTCCTGACCGAGCATGTGCTGTGGGCCGGGGCGCGGGCGCTGCTGCGCGGCCTCGGCGCGGTGGCGCTGGTGCAGGCGGCGCAGGCCTGGCTCGGCCTGCTGCCGCCGTTGGCCGCGCTGCCGGTGTTCCTGGTGCCGGAGGTGTTCAGCCACGCCTCGGAACTCTGGGCCGCGGTGCTGCTGGCGCGCGGGCATCTGCTGGCCGCCGGGCTGATGGCGGTGCTGGGCAAGGGGCTCGCCACCGTCATCTTGGTTTGGGTCTATCACGCCTGCGAACCGGCTCTGTTGCGGGTGCGCTGGTTCGCCCGCGCCCGCAACGCGGCGCTGCGCTGGCGGGCCGAGCTGATGGCGCGGACCGACCCGTGGCGGCGCGCGGCGCTGGCGCGGCTGGCGCGGGTTCGGCTCGGTCCGGGGGCGATCCGCCGCCGGTTCCGCCGCTGGCGCGGCCGGCTGGATCAGCGGCTGGTGCCGGGGCTGGTCTGGCTCAGGCGGTGGCGCTGAGGCGCTTGCGCTCCACGTCCGGCAGCAGCACCGCCAGCATCCCGATCGCCGGCAGGAAGGCGCAGACCCGATAGACGAACTCGATGCTGGTCCAGTCGGCCAGCACCCCCAGCACCGCCGCGCCCACCCCGGCCATGCCGAAAGCGAAGCCGAAGAACATGCCGGAGACCATGCCGACCCGCCCCGGCATCAGCTCCTGCCCGTAGACCACGATCGCGGAGAAGGCCGAGGACAGCACCAGCCCGATCGCCACGCTGAGGGCGATGGTGGCTGGAGGTTGGCGTAGGGCAGTGCCAGGGTGAACGGCAGCACGCCGAGGATGGAGCCCCAGATCACCCGCCGCCGGCCGAACCGGTCGCCGATCGGGCCGCCGATCACGGTGCCCGCGGCGGCGGCGGCCAGGAACACGAACAGGCAGAGCTGGCCCTGGCGCGTGGACAGGCCGAAATGGTCCGACAGATAGAAGATGTAATAGCTGTTGATGCTGGCGAGGTAGAAGAACTTCGAGAACATCAGCGCCAGCAGCACCGCCACCGCGCGGATCACCCGCCCGCGCGGGAACGGCGCCGCCACCGCCGCCCGCGCCGGCGTGCGCGCCCGCCCGCGGGTGCGGTACCATTGCCCGAGCAGGCTCAGGATCCCGATCCCGCCCAGCGCCACCAGCGCGAACCAGGCGAGCGCGCCCTGCCCGCGCGGCAGGATGACGAAGGCCGCGAGCAGCGGCCCCAGCGCCTGGCCGAAGGTGCCGCCGACCTGGAACAGCGATTGCGCCAGCCCGTGCCGACCGCCGGAGGCGAGCCGGGCGATGCGGGACGATTCGGGGTGGAAGATCGACGACCCCACCCCCAGCAGCGCGGCCCCGCCCAGCAGCGCCGCGTAGTTCGACGCCGCCGCCAGCGAGAGCAGGCCGCAGAGGGTGAAGCTCATGCCGAACGGCAGCGAGAACGGCATCGGCCGGCGATCGGTGAAATGCCCGACCAGCGGCTGGAACAGCGATGCCGTGGTCTGATAGGTCAGGGTCAAGAGGCCGATCTGGGCGAAGTTCAGGTCGAACCCGCCTTTCAGCATCGGGTAGATCGCCGGCAGCAGCGACTGCATCATGTCGTTGAGCAGGTGACAGAAGCTGATCGCGCCGAGCACCGGAAAGGCGGTGGTGGCGGGACGGGCGGTGACGGCCTGGCTCACGGCGGATCCTGTGCTGGCGGGGGAACGATCCTAGCGGCGCCGGGCGGAGCGCGAAGCCGCGTCTCCCTGCGGGCGGCCATGTTCCTGGGTCATGGCCCCCGCCGCTCGGTCCCGGCGAAGACGCGCCGATACAACACCAGATAGGCTCCCTGGAACAGGGCGGCGAGCAGGAACGGGCCGGCCAGCCACCCGGCGCCGAACATCAGCCCCGCCAGCCACGGCCCCAGCGCGCGCGGCAGCTGCACGGAGACCCCGCTGACGCTGGCCGCCAGCCCGCGCCGGTGCCCGCGCACCGCCCCCATCACCAGCGCCTGGCGCTGCCCCACCGTGCCGCGATTGAGCACCGTGCGCACCGCGTAGGCCGCGATCGCCAGGCCGAAATCCGGGGCGAACGGCATCGCCACCTGCAAGCCGAGCCCCACCGCGCGCATCGCCACCACCACGCGGACCAGCCCGTAGCGCGCGCCGAGCCGCCCCGCGCCGAGCGAAACCAGCCCCGAGGCCAGCAGCACGAACCCCACCGCCGGGCCGATCTGGCCCGGGCCGGCGCCGAATCGCTCGGCCAGCCACCACGACAGCAGCGGCGCGGAGAGGCCGATGCCGACGCCGTTGAGGGCGTTGATCCCGGCCAGCTGCCAGAGCAGGCGGTTTTCGCTGGCCTGGACCGTGTCGGTCCCGCGCGGCGGTGCCGGGGCGGGGCGGGCGCGCGGCGGCTCCGGCACGGTGGCGAGCAGCAGCAGCGAGATCAGGGTGGTCAGGGCGGCGAAGGCGAACAGCGGCCGGTAGGAGAGCGCCCCCGGCAGAAGACGGCTCCAGACCGGCGGCAGGCCGCCGGCGAAGGTGCCGAGAGCGGTGGCGAAGAAGCCGACCGCGGTGTTGCGCGCGAAGCCGCGGCTGATCGCGGTGCCGGGGGAGGCGGCCTCGAGCGTGTCGGCGAGCCAGGCTTGCTGCACCGCGCCGAACAGCCCCGGGACGCCCACCGCGCCGCGGCCGAAGCCGGCGATGATCGCGGCGGCGGCCACCATCGCGAGCCGGCCGGAGACGGCGGCGCCGGCGGCGGCCAAGGTCACCAGCGCCAGATAGCCGGTCAGGAACGGGCGGCGGCCGAACCGGTCCGAGAGCGGCCCGGCGCCGGCGGTGAGTAGCCCGCCGAGCAGGATCCCCGCGCCCACCACCGCGCCGAGCAGCCCCGGGGACCAGCCGAGCGCGCGCGCATAGAGCGCGAAATCCACCCCCATCGCCCCCTGGCCCAGGCTGATGACGGCGCGCGCGGCGAACAGGCGGCGCGTGGGCGTCAGTCTCATTCCCGACCCGGTGGTGCCGGGGACGCGATCATGCCCGCTTGCCCCGCCGCCCGAGCCAGCGCAGCACCGGCAGGGCAAGCCGCACCAGCCGCGGCACGGTGGTGGGCGGGCGCAGGCGCGGATCGTAGCCGGACAGGCGACGGTCGTTTTCCGAGAGGCAGAGCGCCATCAGCTCGGCGGTGTCGATCTCCCCGCCGACCGCCGAGGCGCCCTCGACGGTGAAATTGGCGTTTTCCTTCTCTCCGGCGCTGACATCCTTGGCGAGGCCGATCCGCTCGCGGATCAGATAGGCCCAGACCAGGGCGGTCTTGAGCGCGAACCAGGGCCGGCGCCAGAGCGGCATGGTGCGCTTGTGCCAGTCCACCCAGTTGATGAAGAAGAGGATGTGGCGGCCTTCCTCCTGGATCACCGGCTCGAAGGTCTCGACCAGTTCGGGGGGGAAGAAGCCGGACCGGCGGGCGAGCGCGAACAGGCCGAAGGCGAAGAAACTGTCGATGCACTCGGAATAGCCGGTGACCAGGAAGCCCCATTCGGGGTCCTTCGGCTCGACATAGGTGGGTTCGGGGTCGAGGGCGATGCCGTAGGCCTGGACCAGGTTGGAGAGCACGTCCTTGTGGCGGCCTTCCTCGAAGGCCATGAGTTCGAAGGCTTCGCGCAGGGCCGGCTGGGTGACCTGGCGGGCGTAGCTGAGGATGCGCAGGCGGGCGCGGCCCTCGGTCTGGACGGCGATGTCCCAGATCGGCAGGGCGATCAGGCGGGCGCGGGCGGCGTCATCGAGTCGGGGCCAGTCGATGACCGAGGGTTTGTAGGGGTTGAAGGTGTCGAGCAGCATCCGCGCCAGCATCGTGGCCTGGAAATCCGGGCCGCTGCCGGAGGCCTGGTAGCGCCAGATGCGGGCGGCCTGGTCGGCGGCGGCGATGGCCGCTTGGCTGGGCTGGTCGAGCATGGCTGCCGACATGGGCCGGAACCGGATGGGGCGCAAGCCTGGAAAGGGCAGGGGAGGTTTGCGAGGGTTGGGGGGGATTATAGTTGT
>DAHWNE010000319.1 GCA_027340195.1 Acetobacteraceae bacterium
CGCCCCGCTGTAGCCGTGCTCCGCCAGAATCGCCGCCCCATGCTCCCCGAGCCCCGGCGCCCGCGCCAGCGCCGAGCCCGAGGCGAATGCCTCCCGGCCGATCAGGTTCGGCATCGGCACCTTCTCCGTCGGCCCGGGATGGTCGAGCCAGGCGATCGCTCCCACCGCCTTCGTTTGCGGATGGGCCAGGAAATCGGCATAGCGGTTCAGCCGCTCATGCATGACCTGCTCGGCGGCCAGGCGCGCCGACCAATGCGCGGTGGGCTGGGCGGCGAAGATCGGCGCCAGCCGCGCCCTGAGCGCCGCCGCCCCGGCGATCCGCCGGTCGAAATCCCCATAGGCCGGGTCCGAAGCCAGTTCCGGCAGGTCCATGGCGCGGCAGAACGCCTGGAACTCGTATTCCCGGGCGATGGTGATGTTGATCCAGCCGTCGGCGGTGGCGAACACGCCGGACGGCGGGGGAGGGGGGCGCAGCCCACCCTGTTCCAGGTGCTGCTGCATCAGCCGCACCACCTGCAACCCGGCGGCGGCGGACATCAGGCTTGCCTCGATATGCCGCCCCTCCGCGGCCTCACGTCGCGCGTAAAGCGCCGGCGCCAGGGCGGCGAAGGCATAGAGCGCGGTGCTCATGTCGATGGCGATGATCGGGATGCGGTGCGGCGCGCCGTCCTCGCCGGCATTCTCCGCGATCAGCCCGGTGAAGGCCTGCAAGACCGGGTCCATCGCCGGCCGCCCGGCCAGCGGCCCGGTGGCGCCGAAGCCGGAGACCGAGACATACAGAATCCGCGGCTCCGCCCGCCGGACCGCATCGTAGCCGAAGCCCAGCCGCTCGATCACCCCCGGCCGGTAGCCCTGCACCAGGATGTCGGCCCCGGCGATCAGCCGCCACAGCACCGCCCGCCCGGCCTCCGCCTTCAGATCGAGCGCGATCGAGCGTTTCCCCAGATTGGCCGGGATCGAATAGGCGGTCTGATCGCCATAGACGCGCCCGAGGCCGCGGCTCCAGTCCCCGCCCTGGGGCGGCTCCACCTTGATGACGTCGGCCCCGTACTGGGCGAGCAGCATGGCGCAATACGGCCCCGCCACCCCCTGGCTGAGATCGATCACCTTCAGGCCCGCATAGGGGCGATCGTAGCTCATGTCGCGTTTCCTCCCGCCCAGCCGGCGCGCAGGGCCGCCGCGTGTGCCGCGAGCCGCCGTGCCGCGATGGCCTCGCGCAGACCCTGCATCAGCTGTTGGTAGAAGGCCAGATTGTGCCAGGTCAGCAGCATCGGCCCCAGCATCTCCCCGGCGCGGAACAGGTGATGCAGATAGGCCACCGGATGGCGCGCGCAGGCCGGGCAGGCGCAGGCGGGATCGAGCGGCCCCGCATCGTCGGCGAACCGCGCGTTGCGCAAATTGAACACCCCGCGCGAGGTATAGGCGCGCGCGGTGCGCCCGGCCCGGGTGGGGATCACGCAGTCGAACATGTCCACCCCGCGCGCCACAGCGCCCAGGATATCATCGGGCGTGCCTACCCCCATCAGATAGCGCGGCCGGTCCGCCGGCAGCGCGGGGATGGTGGCGTCCAGGGTGGCGAACATCGCCGCCTGCCCCTCGCCCACCGCCAGGCCGCCGATCGCATAGCCGTCGAAGCCGATGCGGCACAGCGCGGCGGCGCAATCCCGCCGCAGCCCGGGATGGATGCCGCCCTGGACGATGCCGAACAGGCCATATCCCCCCCGCGCGACGAACGCCGCGCGCGACCGCGCCGCCCAATCGAGCGAGCGCGCCATCGACGCGGCGGCGGCGGCCTCGGTGGCCGGGAACGGCGTGCATTCGTCGAGCACCATGGTCACTGTGGCGTCCAGCAGATGCTGGATCTCCATCGCCCGCTCCGGCGTCAGCCGGTGCGCGCTGCCGTCGATATGCGAGCGGAACGTGACCCCGTCGGCGTCGATCCGCCGCAGCGCCGCCAGCGACATCACCTGGAACCCGCCGGAATCGGTCAGGATCGGACCGGGCCAGTCCATCATCCGATGCAGCCCGCCGAGGGCAGCAACCCGCTCCGCCCCCGGGCGCAGCATCAGGTGATAGGTGTTGCCCAGGATCATCGCCGCCCCGGTGGCGCGCACCGACTCCGCCGTCATCGCCTTCACCGTCGCCGCGGTGCCGACCGGCATGAAGGCGGGGGTGGGCACCGCCCCATGCGCGGTTTCCAGCACCCCGACCCGCGCGGCGCCGTCGTCGGCTTGCACCCGGAAGGCGAACCCCGCCATCGCAGCGGGGTCAGCCGGCGAAGACAGCGAAAATCTCCGCAACCGCCTGGAACTGCCCGCCGGTCACCGAGGAGGGCACCAGGATCGGGGTGGTGACCCCGGCCGCGACCCAGGCGGCGACGCCGTCGCGGATCGCCTCGGCCGGGCCGGAGAGGGTGATCTGGTCGATCCAGCGATCGGTGAGCAGGCCCGGGACGTCGGCCTCCCGCCCCTCCGCCAGCGCGGTTTCGATCGCCGCCATCTCCGCCGCGAACCCGGCCTCCCGCCAATAGTTGCGATAGTTGGGCAGGCCGGCATAGCGGGTCAGGGTGCGGCGATGGACGGCGCGGGCGGCGTCCAGGTCGGCGCTGACGCAGGTCGGGATCATCGCGCCGACGAAGAAGCCGGGATCCGTCCGCCGCCCCGGCGGCAAGTGCGCAAGCGAGTCCGGCATCCGATCGCGGATGGTGTTGGCGAACACCACCCCCTCCGCGATCTCCCCGGCCAGCGCCACCATGCGCGGACGCAGCGCCGCCAGCACGATCGGCGGCAACGGACCGACCCCCTCCGCCGCGCGCAGCCGGGCCACGTAGTCGCGCATATCCGCCAGCGGCTTGCCCGCCTTCACCCCCAGCCGCTGATGGGAGGGCGCGTGCGCCACCCCGAGGCCGAGGCGGAACCGCCCGCCCGAAACCTCGTGCAGGAACCCCGCCGACTGCGCCAGATCGAGCGGCGCGCGGGCATAGATCGGCGCGATCGCGGGGCCGAACAGCAGCCGCTCGGTGCCCATCGCCAGCGCGCCGGAGAGCGGCATGGCGCCGAACATGGAGGGGGTGAAGACGCCGGCGAACCCGCGCGCCTCCGCCTCCTGCGCCAGGGCGACGGTCTGGCGGCGGCGGGAGGGGACGGGAACCAGGCTGAGCGCGGGGAGGGACATCTTGTCTGCGATCCGGACGGGGGCGATCAGGGTGGCGGGGCGGCCGGTCGCGCGCAAGCCGTGCGCCCGAAGATCGAACGCGGCCGCTGGCCCGGGTGCGATCGCCTTGCCGATGGCGAGCGACCGCCCCATGTGCTATCCAGTCACGACCAAGCTTGGCGGAGCATTGAGGTTCATGGCCCAGACGAGTTTCGTGCTGGATGAGGACGCGATGCGGGTGCTCGACCAGCTCAAGGCGACGTTCAACGTCAAAAGCAACGGCGACGCGCTGATCCGCGCCCTCACCCTGGCGCGCGTCGCGGCCGACAACGCCAATGCCGACCATGAAGTGCTGATCGTAAGCCCGGACAAATCGGGCATCGAGAAGATCCGGCTGAACAAGTG
>DAHWNE010000320.1 GCA_027340195.1 Acetobacteraceae bacterium
GCTCGGGATGTCGAAGCCGATCCATGTGCTGGTGTCATCGGTCACCGCGCGCGGGATCGTCAATCTCAGTGCCTTCGCGGCGCGCGAGGCGACCGCGCGGCGGCGGCAGGTGGGTCATACCCGCCGTGTTGACTGATGCGGAATTGGTCCACGCGGTCGGTATTGACGCCTTCCGGCCGAATGGCCGGAAGTGAGGCCATTCGGCCGGCCGGGATCAAACCGTCTCGCCGGCGGGAAAGTTGAACTCGATGGTGACGCCGTCCGGGTCCTTGAAGAACAGCTGGGTCATGTTCATGCGCGGCAGCACCCGTTCCTCGTAGGTGATCGCGTTGGCGGCGAGGCGGGATTTCATCAGCGGCAGATCGACGGCGTGGAAGGCGATGTGGTCCAGCCGGCCGGTGGGCGGGGCGCCCTCGATCTTCGGGTCCTCCGGGCGGTAGCCGATCAGATGGACCACCGGTTGGTCGCCGCAATAGAGCCAGTAGCCGGGGAAGCTGAGCGGCGGACGGTCGCCGGATTTCAGGCCGACGATGTCTTCGTAGAAATCCTTGGTACGTTCCAGGTCCTGAACCAGGATGGTGTAGTGGTTGAGGGCGACGGCGGGCATGGGGTTTCCTCCGGTTGTGGCGGGATATGTGTATCAGATCCTATCCAGCCCGGCGATGCGCGGCGCCAGCACGTAGTTGAGCTGCACCAGCAGAATCGCCCCCAGGCTGAGCCAGGTGCTGACCACGCACAGCGCCGCCCCCGCGGCATACAGAGCCTGGGCGATCACGATCCGCCGCTCCACCGCCCGCCGGAGTCCCGCCGGCGCGTCGGCGCGGATCAGCCCGGAATGGCCCGCGCAGCGCCAACTGACCAGCAGCAGCACGCCCAACAGCAGGATGTTGCCCCAATAGGCCAGCAGCGCCGCCCGCTCGGCGATGAAGCTGGCGATCAGCCCGGTGGAGAACGGCACCAATGTGACCGCGAACAGGAAGCCGATATGCAGCCAAGCGAGTTCGCGGCTGCCGCGCGCCAGGTGATTGAGCTGGGTCTGCTGGCCGATCCAGAAGATGCCCAGGGTAACGAAGCTCATCAGATACACGAGCAGATTCGGCGCCAGCCCGGCCAACGCGCGCCACAATGCGGCGTCGGAGTGGATGGCGGCAGCGGCGGGCACCCGCAGATCCAGCACCAGCAGGGTCATCGCGACGGCGAACACCCCGTCGCTGAGGGCGGCGAGGCGTTCGACGCTGTGGCCGGCGATGCGGTTATAGGTCTCGGGCATGGACGCGAAAGCTAGCGCGCGGCGGGCGGCTCAGGCCAGCCGCATCAGCACCGCCTCCGTCACCACCCGCGGCGCCGCGTCGAACACCCGGGCGAGCGACAGCGCCGCCGGATCGGGCCGGTTGCGTCCCTGCTCCCAGTTGCGCAGCGTGTCGGCATCGATCCCGAGCAGGGCGGCGAATTCGCGTTGCGACAGGCCGTGGCGGGCGCGGATGGCGGCGATCTCGGCATCGTCGCGCGGGCGGGCGCGCGCGGCGATGACGCCGAGGGCGGCCAGATCGCGCGCCAGGGCCGGGATGTCGGCGTCCTCGGCGATGGCGGTGACGGCGATCCCGCTTTCAGCCAGCCGGGTGATGACGGCGTGAGCGGCCTGCAACGAGAGACCGGCGGCGCGCAATCGGCCGGCCACCGAGAGGCGGTTACGATCGAACGCCTCCGCCGGCCGCAGCACCAGCGCGACGGCGGCGCCGGAAAACGAGGGGGGCGGGGCTGCGTCCCGGACCGGCCCCCGACGTTCGAGCCGCGCCTTCAATTCGGATTTCATCGACATCCAAGGCCTCCATCGCCCATTCGGCAAGGCCGCGCAGCCGCGCGACCCCCAGGCTGCCGGGTCCGGCGCCCTGCACATGCAGGCCGCAGATCCAGGCGCGCCCTTCGGCGAAGCGCACATAGGCGAGCAATTCGAGCGCGCGATCGCCGTCGGCCAGACGCGCGTGGACCAGATCGCCCGGCGCGATTTCGGGAATGTCGATCAGCGTCCAGGCCATGGGCGGAACCGGGGCGGGGCGCAGGCGACATTCGGGCCGAGGCATTCAGGAAAGGTGAACGGCCGCGGCTTAACTCACCTTATACGCGGATCGCGTATAAGGTGTCAAGCCTCATCCGCCGCCGATCTTCGGAATCAGCACGATCTCCGCCCCCTCCGCCAGCGGCGCCGCATAGGCGTCCTGGTAGATTACCCCGTCGATCGCGATCGCCATCCCTTCCTCGATGCGCGACCCGAGGCCGGGGAAGCGGGCGTCGAGCTCGCGGATCAACTGGCGGAAGGTCCTGGCCGAGACCTCCAGCTCGGAGGCTCCCCCGGCCAGCCGGGGGAGCTCCGCGCCGGCGAAGGTCACCCGCGGCATCAGCCGGCCGCGGTCTCCGCGTCCAGCGCCGCGCGCAGTCGCGGCGGCGACATCGGCAGATTTTCCATCCGTACGCCGGCGGCGGCGCGGATGGCGTTGGCGACCGCGGCCATCGGCGGCACGATCGGCACCTCGCCCACGCCGCGCACGCCGAACGGGTGGCGCGGATTGGGGACTTCGACCATCACCGCCTCGATCGGCGGCAGGTCGGAGGCGACGGGCACGCGGTAGTCGAGGAAGCCCGCGTTCTCCATCTTGCCGTCCTTGTCGTAGATGTATTCCTCGTTCAGCGCCCAGCCGATGCCCTGCGCGGCGCCGCCCTGGATCTGGCCTTCCACATAGGCGGGGTGGATGGCCCGGCCGACGTCCTGGATTGCGGTGTAGCGCAGGATCTTCACGTGGCCGGTCTCCCGGTCCACCTCCACGTCGCAGATATGGGCGCCGAAGCCGGCCCCGGCGCCTTGCGCGTTCAGCGTCACTTCCGCGCTGATCGGCCCGCCGGTGCGCCCGGCCTTCAGCGCGATCTGCGCCAGGGTGAGCGGCTCGAAGGCGCCGGCGTTGAGCCCGGCGGGCCAAGCCTTGCCGTCCTTCCATTCCACCGCCTCGGCCGGGATTTCCCAGATCTGCGCGGCGCGTGCCTTCAGTTGCTCCACGACCCGCTCGGCCGCGCGCGTGACCGCCATGCCGGTGGCGAAGGTGACGCGGGAGCCGCCGGTGAGGAAGGAGAACCCGATCGAACCGGTATCGCCCACGATCGGGCGCACCTGCTCGACCGGCAGCCCCAGCACCTCGGCCGCCATCATCGCCATCGAGGCGCGCGAGCCGCCGATATCGGGATTGCCCGAGACGACGCTCACCGACCCGTCCTCGTTGACATGCACGGCGCCGGAGGATTCCCCGCCGATATTGAACCAGAACCCGCAGGCGATGCCGCGCCCCTGGCCCGGTTGCAGCGGCGCTTTCCAGTGCGGGTGGTTGCGGGCGGCCTCGAGCACCGGCAGGAAGCCGATATCCTTGTGGGTGACGCCGTAATGGGTCTTGGACCCCTCGCGCACCCCGTTCATCTCGCGCAGCGCGATCGGGTCGAGGTTGAGCTTGCGCGCCAGCTCATCCAGTGCGCTTTCCACCGCGAAGGACGAGATCGGCGCCCCCGGCGCGCGATAGGCCGCGACCTTAGGGCGGTTGGACACCACGTCGTAGCCGATCACTTCCACGTTCGGGATGTCGTACATCGCCAGCCCGCACATGCAGCCGGGACCGATCGGCGAGCCGGCGAAGGCGCCGGCCTGGTATTTCAGCAGCTGACGGGCGGCGACGATGGCGCCGTCGCGCTTGGCGCCGAGCTTGACCTCGATCACCGCGCCGGAGGTGGGGC
>DAHWNE010000326.1 GCA_027340195.1 Acetobacteraceae bacterium
GGCGGCGCGCTGCCGCCGGCGACCTCGCTCGCGGGCTGGTTCGCGGCCCTGCCGGCGCCGCTGTGGCTGCTGCTGCCCGGGCTGCCGCTTTGCGCCGGGGGCATCGGCTGGGCGACGGCGCAGCTGACCGTGCGGCGCTGGCTGCGGCGGCTGCCATGATCTGGCGTGTCGCGGCGGCGCTGGGGGCCCTCTGGCTGGCCGGGTTCGCCTGGTTCCTGGTCCTGATCGCCCGCCCGGTGCCGGACCGTCCGCACGCCCAGGGCATCGTGGTGCTGACCGGCGGCGCGCGGCGGGTCCGCATGGGGCTGCGCCTGCTGCGCGACGGCGATGCGCGCTGGCTGCTGGTGAGCGGCATCGGCGGGGGGGCGGATCTGGCCGCGCTCGGCCGGCGCGCGGGGTTCGATCCGATGCCGCTCGCCCCGCGCATCACCCTCGGCCGCGGTGCCGCCTCCACCTTCGGCAACGCGCGCGAGGCCGCCGCCTGGGTCAAGGAGAAGCGGCTGCGCTCGGTCATCCTGGTCACCGCGTTCTACCATATGCCGCGCGCGATGCTGGAGTTCCGCCGCGCGATGCCGAGGCTGCGGTTGGTGCCGTACCCGGTGCGCCCGCGCTGGATGCGCGATGCGGACGGGCTGGGACGCTGGGCCGGGGTGCGGGTGCTGGGGGAGGAATACATGAAGCTCCTGGCCGCGGAGCTGGGCCTGAGCGCGTTGTTCCCCGGCCCCGGGCCGATCCTGACGCCGGCGGGGACCTGATGGCCTGGCTGCGCTCGCTGCTGTTCAACCTGTGGTTCTTCGGGCTGACCGTGGTGCTGTCGATCCTGGGCATGGCGCTGTTGGTGGCCTCTCCCGGGCGGGTGGGGGCGCTGGCGCGGTTCTGGGCCCGGCGCGTGCTGGGCGGGTTGCGGGTCATCTGCGGCATCCGGCTGGTGGTGCGGGGGCTGGAGCATCTGCCGCCGGAGGGGCCGGCGCTGCTGGCGTCGCGCCACCAATCGGCGTTCGACACGCTGGTCTGGCTGGCGATCCTGCCGCGATGCAGCTACGTGCTGAAGCGGGAGCTGCTGCGCATTCCGCTGTTCGGCCGGCTGATCCGTCCGGCCGGGCAGATCCCGGTGGATCGCGAGGGCGGCGCGGCGGCGCTGCGCGGGCTGGTGCGGGACGCCGCGGCGGCGGCGGCGGCGGGGCGGCAGATCGTGATCTTCCCCGAGGGCACCCGCGCCAGTCCGGACGTGGTGCTGCCGCTGCAACCGGGGATCGCGGCGATCGCCGCCCGCACCGGACTTGCGGTGATTCCGGTGGTCACGGATTCCGGGCTTGTGTGGGGCCGGCGCGCGTTCCTCAAGCGGCCGGGGGTGATCCATATCCGCCTGCTGGCTCCGCTCGCGCCGCCGGACGCGCGCCCGGGGGCGCGGGGGCGGATGATGGTGGCGCTGGCGGCGGCCTTGGCCGAGCCGGCCGATGGGGGGGAATGATCGACCCGCTCCCGGCGTGGCTCGCCATGGACCGTCCCGCCGGCCTGTGCTAGCCCCGCGCCATGTCCGACCCATCCCGCCGCCCGCTGATCACCGTCCTCAACGGCCCCAACCTCAACATGCTGGGCTTGCGGGAACCCGCGCTCTACGGCGCCGCCACGCTCGACGACGTGGAGCAGCTCTGCGCGGAAACCGGCGATCAGCTGGGCTTCGCCATCGATTTCCGTCAGAGCAACGGGGAGGGCGAGCTGGTCTCGTGGATCCAGGAAACCCGCGGGCGCTCGGCCGGGCTGGTGTTCAACCCGGGCGGCTATACCACCACCTCGATCGCGCTGATGGACGCGATCCTGGCCGCCGAGGTCCCGACCATCGAGGTCCATGTCACCAACATCCACCGCCGGGAATCGTTTCGTCACCGCTCGTTCATCTCGCGCGCGGCGGTGGGGGTGATCTGCGGGCTCGGCATCCAGGGCTACGCGCTGGCCCTGCAGGCGTTGGCCGGGCTGATCGGGGAGACATCATGACCCGCCTGCCGCTGGACCCGGATGCGATCCGGGCGCTGGCCGCGATCCTGATCGAAACCGGCCTGACCGAGATCGAAATCGCCGAGAAGGACGCCCGCATCCGGGTGGTGCGCGCCGCCGCCCCGGCGCTGGTGGAGGCGCCGGTTGCCCGCCCCGTCGCGACCGCGCCCCCGGCCGCCGCGCCCGCCGCCGCGGGGGAGCCGGAAGCCCCGCATCCCGGCACCATCACCAGCCCGATGGTCGGGGTGGCCTATCTGTCGCCGGAACCCGGCGCCGCCCCGTTCGTCACCGTGGGCCAGGCGGTGACCGCCGGTCAGACCCTGCTGCTGATCGAGGCGATGAAGACCTTCAACCAGATCAAGGCCCCGAAAGCCGGCACCGTCAGCCGCATCCTCGTCGCCTCCGGCAGCCCGGTGGAATTCGGCGAGCCGCTGATGATCGTGGAATAGGCGCTTGTTCCAGAAGGTCCTGATCGCCAACCGTGGCGAGATCGCGCTGCGCATCCAGCGCGACTGCCGCGAACTCGGCATTCCGACCGTCGCCGTCCATTCCACCGCCGACGCCACCGCCATGCATGTGCGGCTGGCCGACGAATCGGTCTGCATCGGCCCGCCGGCGGCGCGCGACAGCTATCTCAACATCCCCTCCATTCTCTCGGCCGCCGCCATCACCGGGGCGGACGCAATCCATCCCGGCTACGGCTTCCTGTCGGAGAACGCGAAATTCGCCGAGATGGTGGAGGCGCACGGGCTCACCTTCATCGGCCCGGCGCCGGCGCATATCCGCATGATGGGCGACAAGATCGCGGCCAAGGCGGCGATGGCCGGGCTCGGCGTGCCGCTGGTGCCGGGTTCGGACGGGGAAGTGACCGATCTCGCCGCGGCGCGCGATGTCGCCGCGCGCATCGGCTACCCGGTGCTGGTCAAGGCCGCGGCCGGCGGCGGCGGGCGCGGCATGAAGGTGGCGCGGACAGCCGACCAGCTGGAGGAGGCGTTTCGCACCGCGCGCGCCGAATCCGCCGCCGCGTTCGGCAACGACGCGGTCTATCTGGAGAAATACCTCGACCGGCCGCGCCATATCGAGTTCCAGGTGCTGGCCGACAACCACGGCAATGTGGTCCATTTCGGCGAACGCGACTGTTCGTTGCAGCGCCGGCACCAGAAGCTGCTGGAGGAAGCCGGCTCGCCTGCGCTGTCCGGCGCCGACCGCGCCCGCATGGGCCGCACCGTCACCGCCGCCCTGGCCCGGCTCGGCTACCGCAATGCGGGAACCCTCGAGTTCCTTTATCAGGACGGGCAGTTCGCCTTCATCGAGATGAACACGCGCTTGCAGGTGGAGCATCCGGTGACGGAAATGCTCTGCGGGGTCGATCTGGTGCGCGAGCAGCTTCGCGTCGCCGCCGGCGAACCGCTGGGCTACGGCCAGGACGAGATCGCCTTCTCCGGCCACGCCATCGAGTGCCGGATCACCGCCGAGCATCCCGAGACCTTCACCCCGTCCCCCGGCAGGGTGACCGCCTTCCACGCCCCGGGCGGGCTCGGGGTGCGGGTCGATTCCGCGCTCTATGCCGGGTATGTGGTGCCGCCGTTCTATGACAGCATGGTGGCCAAGCTGATCGTCCACGCCCCGACGCGGGCCGATGCGATCGCGCGGCTGCGCCGGGCGCTCGACGAATTCGCGGTGCTGGGGATCGAGACCACCCTGCCGCTGCACCGGCGCATCGTCGATGCCCCGGCGTTCCAGCGCGGGGACTATACCATCCACTGGCTCGAAGAGTTCGTGCACGCCGCGCCGGGCTGACGGCACCCAGGGAACGCCGCCTCGATGATGTATTTCAGCCGCCTGAAAGCCACCCTGGTGCTGGCCGTGTGCCTGCTGGGGGTACTGCTGTGCCTGCCCAACGCGTTCAAATCCCCCGCCCCGTGGCTGCCGTGGCGGACCGTGCATCTCGGCCTCGATCTGCAGGGCGGGAGCTATCTGCTGATGCAGGTCGATATGCGGGCGGTGGTGAAGGAGCGGCTGAACGGGCTGCTGGACAGCACCCGCCAGGCGCTGCGCCACGCCCCGGGCGGGCAGCCGGTGTTCTATCGCTCGCTGGTGGCCGATGTCGCCAAGAACCGGGTGGTGCTCACCCTGCGCGATCCGGCGCAGACCGACGCCGCGCTGTCGGTGCTGCGGCCGCTGGCGGCGATCGACCCGACCACCGGGACGCCCGATCTCTCCGTCACGTCCCCGGCGCCGGGGCGCATCCTGCTCACCCTGTCGGAGGCGGCGCTGACCGCGCGCGCCAGCGCGGCGGTGCAGCAATCGATCGAGATCGTCCGCCGGCGCATCGATGCCACCGGCGTGGTCGATCCCGAGATCACCCGCCAGGGCGAGTCGCATATCGTGGTGCAGCTGCCCGGTCTCGGCGATCCGTCGCGGATCAAGCGGCTGCTGGGCCGGACCGCGCATATGACCTTCCAGCTGGTCGATGACAGCGTCGCGCCGGGCACGGTGCCGCCGCCCGGGGTGTCGTTCCTGCCGATGCAGGCCGATCCGAAGCAGAAGATCGCGGTCTATGACCGGGTCGATGTGGACGGCTCGGACCTCACCAACGCCACCGCCGGCACCGATCCGCAGACCGGGGAATGGGTGGTCAATTTCACCTTCAACTCGATCGGCGCGCGCCGGTTCGGCGATGTCACCCGCACCCATGTCGGCCGCCGCTTCGCCATCGTGCTGGACGGCAAGGT
>DAHWNE010000343.1 GCA_027340195.1 Acetobacteraceae bacterium
GGCTGCTGGCGGCCCCGGGCGGGCCGCGGCTGGCGGCGATCTCGGTGGACGGGTGGGATACGCATGTGGGCCAGGTGCCGCGGCTGCATTTCATGCTGGGCGAGCTGGACCGCGGCCTTGAGGCGCTGCGCGCCGCGCTGGGCCCCGCCTGGCGGCAGACGGTGGTGCTGACGATGACCGAGTTCGGGCGCACCGCCCGCGAGAACGGCACCGGCGGGACCGACCACGGCACCGCGGGGGTGGCGTTCCTGGCCGGCGGGGCGGTGGCAGGCGGGCGGGTGCTGGCGCACTGGCCGGGGTTGCGCCCGGGGCAGCTGTTCCAGAACCGCGACCTGGCGCCGAGCCTCGACCTGCGGGCGGTGGCGAAGGGGGTGCTGGCGGCGCATCTCGGGTTGCCGCCGGCCGCGCTCGGGCGGGTGTTTCCCGCCAGCGCCAGGGTAGCGGCGGTCGGCAACCTGATCCGGACCTGACCCCACCCGCCTATACCGGCCGGCGCGCATATGGGTTCTTTATGCCGGCGGGGCCGATTCCGTATCGGAAATTTACTCGCTTCGGATCAGAGAGGGCGCGGCAGCAGGAGCCCGCCATGTTCATGTCCGATGTGCTGAACCTCGCCCTCGCGCTGGCCGCGTTCGGCCTGTTCGCGCTCTACGTCCCGGCCTGCGACAAGGTCTGATCCGATGCTGATGATCGTCGCCGGCGCCGGCGTCGCCCTGGCGCTGACGGGCTACCTCCTGCTCGCCCTGTTGCGACCGGAATGGTTCTAGCATGACCCTGGCCGGAACCCTCTATATCGCGCTCGTGCTCGCCCTGGTGCTGGGCACGGCGTTCCCGCTCGGCGCCTGGCTGGCGCGCGTGTTCGACGGTCGGGCGCGCCTGCTGGCACCGGTCGAGCGCGGCATCTACGCTCTGTGCGGGATCGATCCGGACCGGCAGATGGGCTGGCGCGGCTACGCGCTGGCGCTGCTCGCGCTCGGCCTGATCCATTTCCTGCTGCTCTACGCCATCCTGCGGCTGCAATACTGGCTGCCGTTCAATCCAGAGCACATCCCGGGAATGCCGCCGGGCCTCGCGTTCAACACCGCGGCGAGCTTCACCACCAACACCAACTGGCAGGCCTACACGCCGGAGAGCCAGATCTCCGACGGCGCGCAGATGTTCGGCCTGGCGGTGCATATGTTCATCTCCGCCGCCGCCGGTATCGCCGCCGCCGCCGCGCTGATGCGCGCCTTCGCGGCCGGGCGCGTCGCCGGACTCGGCAACGTGTATGTCGATATCGTCCGGGTCACGCTCTATTTCCTGCTGCCGGTCAGCGTGATCGCCGCGGCGCTGCTGCTGGCCGGTGGCGTGCCGATGACGATGGCCGGCTTCGCCCATGTCCATACCCTCGCCGGGGGGACACAGACCATCGCCCGCGGCCCGGTGGCGCTGCAGGAGGCGATCAAGGAGCTCGGCACCAACGGCGGCGGCTTCTTCAACGCCAATTCAGCGCATCCGTTCGAGAACCCGAACGCCTGGACCAACCTGCTCGAGATCTGGCTGATCCTGGTGACCGGCTTCGCGCTGCCCATCGCCTTCGGCCACATGATCGGCCGCAAGCGCGACGGCGTCGCGCTGTTCGCGGCGATGGCGGTGATCCTGGGCGTGGCCCTGTTCGCCAGCTACGCGGCGGAGGCAGCGAACAACCCCATCCTGGTGCATGCCGGCGTTGCCGCCGCCCCTGGCAACATGGTGGGCAAGGAGGTCCGCTTCGGCATCGTCCAGTCCACCAGCTTCAACGTGGCGGCCACCGCGACCTCCTGCGGCGCCGTCAATTCCTTCCTCGACAGCTATACCCCGCTCGGCGGCCTGGTCTCGCTGTTCCTGATGCAGCTGGGCGAGGTTGCCCCCGGCGGGGTCGGCTCGGGCTTCTACGGCATGATCCTGTTCACCCTGCTCGCGGTGTTCGTCGCCGGGCTGATGGTCGGACGCACGCCGGAATATCTCGGCAAACGCATCGAATCGCACGAGGTCAAGCTGACCGTGCTCGCGGTGCTGATCCAGACCGCTTTCATCCTACTCGGCACCGGCGGCGCGTTGCTGACGAAATCGGGGCTCGGTTCGCTCGCCGCCGCCGGCCCGCACGGGCTGACCGAGATGCTCTACGGCTGGACCTCGGCCACCGAGAACAACGGCAGCGCCTTCGCCGGCCTCGCCGCCAACACCCCTCTGCTCAACTACGGGCTCGGCATCGCCATGCTGGCCGGGCGCTTCGCGGTGATGATCCCGGTATTGGCGATCGGCGGTTCGCTCGCCGCCAAGCCCATCCTGCCCCGCTCGGCCGGAAGCTTCCCCACCGACGGGCTGCTGTTCGTCTCGCTGCTGATCGGCGTCGTGGTCATCATGGGCGGGCTGCAGTTCATGCCCGCCGACACGCTCGGACCGCTTGCCGAGCACACGCTGATGCAGAGCGGCAAACTCTTCTGAGGACCAAGCCGTGACCAGCAAGGCCGATACCATCAGCCTGTTCGACCGCGCCATCCTGGCCCGCGCCGCGCAGGACGCGGTGCGCAAGCTCAACCCGGTGACCCTGGCCCGCAACCCGGTCATCTTCACCACCGAGGCGATCGCCCTTCTGGTCTCCCTGGACGCCGCCCACGCGGCCTTCCTCGGCCGGCCCGCCGCCTTCGCCACCGTCATCGCGATATGGCTCTGGATCACCGTCCTGTTCGCGACCTTCGCCGAGGCGGTGGCGGAAGGCCGTGGCCGGGTGCGGGCTGACGCCCTGCGCGCGGCGCGCACCGATACCGTGGCCAAGCTGGTGGTCGATCCGGCCGAGCCGCATATCTACAAACCCACCCGCGCCAACGACCTGCGCCGCGGCGATCTGGTGTTCGTCGAGGCCGGCGACCTCATCCCCTCCGACGGCGAGATCGTCGAGGGCATCGCCAGCGTCAACGAAAGCGCCATCACCGGCGAATCCGCCCCGGTGATCCGCGAGGCCGGCGGCGATCGCTCGGCGGTCACGGGCGGCACGCAGCTTGTTTCCGACTGGCTGGTGATCCGCGTCACCGCCGATCCCGGCACCACCTTCCTCGACCGCATGATCGCGCTGGTGGAAGGTGCCGCACGGCGCAAGACGCCGAACGAGATCGCGCTCGACATCCTGCTCGCAGGGCTGACCCTGGTGTTCGTGATCGCGATCGCCACCCTGCCGATGTTCGGCGCCTACAGCCACACGCATCTGTCCATCGCCGTGCTGGCGGCGCTGTTCGTCTGCCTGATCCCCACCACCATCGGCGGGCTGCTCTCGGCGATCGGCATCGCCGGCATGGACCGGCTGATCCGCTTCAACGTCGTCGCCACCTCCGGCCGCGCGGTGGAAGCCGCCGGCGACGTGGACGCGCTGCTGCTGGACAAGACCGGCACCATCACCTTCGGCAACCGCATGGCCTCGGCGCTCTATCCGGCACCCGGCGTGGCCGAGAGCACCCTGGCCGAGGCGGCGCGCCTCTCCTCCTTCGGCGACGACACGCCCGAGGGAAGGTCGATCCTGGCGCTGGTGCGGGACCGTTACGGGCTCGACGTATCCGCGCGCCCCGCCGGCACGGTGATCCCGTTCACCGCCACCACCCGCGTCTCCGGCTTCGACGTGGAGGGCGTCGCCTGGCGCAAGGGCGCGGTGGATTCGGTGCTGGCGCTGATCGCCGGCCCGCCGCAAGCGGGCTTCACCGAAACCATCGACCGGATCGCCCGCGCCGGCTCCACCCCGCTCGCGGTCTGCCGCGACCGTACCCTGCTCGGCGCGATCGAGTTGAAGGATATCGTCAAGCCAGGCATCCGCGCGCGGTTCGACGCGCTGCGCCGGATGGGCATCCGCACCGTGATGGTGACCGGCGACAACCGCATCACCGCCGCCGCCATCGCCGCCGAGGCCGGGGTGGACGACGTGATCGCCGAGGCCACGCCGCAGGACAAGCTGGCCTATATCCGCCGGACCCAGGCCGAAGGGCGGCTGGTGGCGATGTGCGGCGACGGCACCAACGACGCGCCGGCGCTGGCGCAGGCCGATGTCGGCGTGGCGATGCAGACCGGCACCCAGGCGGCGCGCGAAGCCGGCAACATGGTCGATCTCGACAGCGATCCCACCAAGCTGATCGAGATCGTGGAGATCGGCAAGCAGCTGCTGATCACCCGCGGCGCGCTGACGACCTTCTCGATCGCCAACGACATCTCCAAGTATTTCGCCATCCTGCCGGCGATCTTCGTCGCCACCTATCCTGGGCTGCAGGCGCTGAACGTGATGGGCCTCGCCACCCCGGAAAGCGCGATCCTTTCCGCGGTGATCTTCAACGCGCTGATCATCGTGGCGCTGGTGCCGCTCGCGCTGCGCGGGGTGCGCTTCCGCGCCGTCGGTGCCGGCGCGCTGCTGCGGCGCAACCTGCTGATCTACGGCCTCGGCGGGATCGTGGCGCCGTTCGTCGGCATCAAGGCGATCGACATGATCCTTTCCGCCCTGCACCTGTTCGTCTGAGGCTCCCATGCGCGAACTCCGCCCCGCCCTGTCGCTGGTGATCCTGTTCACGCTCGGTCTCGGCCTGGCGCTGCCGTTGCTGTTCGACGGGTTCGCCCAGCTCGCGTTCCCCTTCGCCGCCAACGGCAGCCTGATCGCGAGGGATGGTCGGACGGTCGGCTCGGCGCTGATCGGGCAGGCGTTCGCCGGGGCCGGCTGGTTCGCGCCGCGCCCCTCGGCGCTGACGGGCACCGCGCCCGACGGCCACGCCATCGCCACCCCCTATGACGCATCGCAATCCGGCGCCTCCAACCTGGCCCCGACCAGCGCGGCGCTGGCCCGCCATGTCGCGGCCCGCGTGGCCGCCTACCGGGCCGCCTTCGGCCCGGGTCCGGTGCCGGACGACGCGGTGACGAGCTCGGGCTCCGGTCTCGATCCCGACATCTCGCTCGCCAACGCGCTGCGCCAGGCGCCGGCGGTGGCGGCGGCGCGGCACCTGCCCCCGGCGCGCGTCGTCGCGCTGGTCCGCCGCCTCGCCGTCCGGCGGTGGTTCGGGGTGATCGGCACCCCCCATGTGAACGTGCTGCGGCTCAACATTGCGCTGGAACGGGCCGCGGCGCGATGATGGGCCATGGCCCCGGGCGCGGATCGCGAGCTTCGACCTGACCCAGATGCGCTGCTGGCCCAGGCGCAGGCCGAACAGCGCGGGCGGCTCAAGATCTTTCTCGGCGCCGCCCCCGGCGTCGGCAAGACCTGGGAAATGCTCGCCGCCGCCCGGCGCAAGCAGGACGAGGGGGTCGATGTCCTGGCCGGGCTGATCGAGACCCACGGGCGGGCCGAAACCGCCGCCCAGCTGGAAGGGCTGACGCTGCTGCCGCCGCGCCGGGTCGGTTATCGCGGACAGAGCGTGCCGGAGTTCGATCTCGACGCGGCGCTGAAACGCCATCCGGCGCTGATCCTGATCGACGAGCTCGCGCACACCAACCCGCCCGGCCTGCGCCATGCCAAGCGCTGGCAGGACGTGGCGACGCTGCTCGAGGCCGGGATCGACGTCTGGACCACGCTCAACGTTCAGCATCTGGAAAGCCTCAACGACCAGATCGCCCGCATCACCGGGATCCGGGTGACCGAGACCGTGCCCGACAGCGTGCTGGATCTCGCCTCGGAGATCGAGTTGATCGACCTGCCGCCGGGGGAGTTGCGCGCCCGCCTCAACGAGGGCCGCATCTACCGCCCGGATGTCGCGCGCCGGGCGCTGGACGGGTTCTTCCGCGAGGGCAACCTGGCCGCGCTGCGCGAGATCGCGCTGCGCCGCGCCGCCCAGCACGTGGACCGCGACATCGAGGCCTATATGCGCACCCGCGCCATCGCCGGCCCCTGGCCGGCGGCCGAGCGGGTGATGGCGGTGATCGACACCGGCGAGCGCGCCGAACAGGTGATCCGCCAGGCCGCCCGTCTCGCCGATGCGCTGCGCGCCCCGCTCACCGTGTTCCATGTGGAAGCCGAGACCTCCGCCGCGCCGGTACAGCCGGCGCTCGACCTCGCGGTGCAGCTTGGCGCCACGATCGAGACCACCACCCGCGCCGACGTGGTCGCGGCGGTGCTGGACATCGCGGCGCGGCGCAACGTCGCGCATCTGGTGCTGGCGCGCCCGCCGCCGCGCCCGGGGATCGGCCGGCTGCGCCTGCCGGGACCCCGCCCGCTGGCGGCGCGCCTGGCGCGGCAGGCGAGCTTCTATACCGTCCACATCGTTCCCGACCCAGTGGCCCGGCCGGTCGCGCCCGCGCCACGCGACGCCCGCACCGGGCAGCTGCTGCCTTACGCCGTCGCCCTGGCGGTTCTGGCCGCCGCGACGGTGGCCGGCTTCCTGCTGCGCGCCGTGCTGCCGCACGAGGCCTCGGGCTTCGTGTTCACCGCGATCGTGGTGGCGCTGGCCAGCCGCTACGGCCGCGGCGTCGGGCTGGTCGCCGCGCTGGCCAGCTTCCTGCTGTGGAACTTCTTCTTCCTGCCGCCGATCTTCACGCTTTCGGTGGCCGATCCGCGCGACGTGGTGGCGCTGGTGGTGTTCCTCGCGGTCGGCGTGCTGACCGGCTCGCTGGCCGGACGGGTCCGCAAGGAGGCGGAAACCGCCCGGCTGCGCATCGAGGCGCTGCGCCGCGTGGCGCTGTTCGGCCGCACCCTGGCGCGCGCCGCCGACCCGGCGGGGCTGGTGCAGGCGACCGAGGCCGAGGCGGCAGCGCTCGCCGGCAGCGCGCGGCTGCTGCTCGCCGACAACGACAGCCTCGCCCGCACCCCGGACCTGGACGAGGCGGCCACGGCGGCGGCGGAGTTCGCGTTTCGCCATCGCACCGCCACCGGGACCGGCACCCTGACCCTGCCCGCGGTGCCCTGGCGCTTCTTGCCGCTGGCAACCGAGGCCGGCGCGTTCGGCGTGCTCGCCGTCCGTCCCGCCGCCCCCCTGACCGAACCGCAGGTGCAGGCGCTGGGCGCGCTGGCCGACCAGGCGGCGATGGCGATCGAGCGGCTGCATCTGGCGGCGAGCGCGGCGGAGGCCCGCGCGCAGGAACGCACGCAGCGGCTGCGCACCGCGCTGCTGTCGTCCATCTCGCATGATCTACGCACGCCGCTCACCACCATCCGGGGGGCGGCGGATACGCTCGCCCGGTCCGGCGCCGGGCTGCCGGAGCCGACGCGGGCCGACCTTTTGGCCAGCATCGCCCAGGAGGTGGAGCGCATGACCCGCTTCCTTGCCAACATCACCGGCATGGCGCGGATCGAGACCGGGGAGATCGTCGCCCGCCGTGTGGCGATCCCGCTTGCCGCCACCATCGAGGCAGCGGTGGCGCGGGTGCCCGATGCCTTCCTGACCACGGTGAATTGCGAGGCCGAGACCGCGATCGGCGATCCCGCGCTGCTCGAGCAGGTACTGGTCAATCTGATCGAGAACGCGCTCAAGTTCTCCCCGCCCGGGGCACCGATCAACGTCTCGGCGCGGCGCGAGGGGGACCGGGTGATGCTGCGGGTGGCCGACGAGGGGGTGGGGATTCCCCCCGCCGATCTGCCCCGGGTGTTCGACAGTTTCTTCCGCAGCGAACGCGGCGACCGGGGGGCTCCGGGGACGGGACTCGGGCTCGCCATCGCGCGCGCGCTGGTGGAGGCGATGGGCGGGCACATCGCCGCGATCAGCCCGCGGCCCAACGCGCCGCGCGACGGCGCCCCGGGCAGCGTGATCGAGATCGCGTTGCCCGCCGCATGACCGGCCAGACCATCCTGGTGGTGGATGACGAACCGCAGATCCACCGCTTCCTCGCGCCGGCGCTGCAGGCCGAGGGCTACCGCGTGCTGGGGGCGGCGCGCGGCGACGAGGCGCTGCGGCTGCTGGGGCGCGATCCGCCGGATCTGATCCTGCTCGACCTCGGCCTGCCGGACATCGACGGGCAGACGCTGCTGGCCGATCTGCGCGCGCTCGCCCGCACCCCGATCATCGTAGTCTCGGCACGCGACCAGGAGCGCGAGAAGATCGCCGCGCTCGATGCCGGGGCCAGCGATTATGTGGAAAAGCCGTTCGGTCTCGGCGAATTGCTGGCGCGCATCCGCAACGTGCTCCGCTGGCGCGCCGAGGCGGCGGACGACCGCGGGCCGCATTATCCGGACATCGCGCTCGACCCCAACCGGCTGACGGTCACGGTGGCCGGCGCGACGCTCGAGCTGACCCGCCTGCAATTCCGCCTGCTCGCGCTGCTGCTTTCCCATCGCGGCCGGGTCCTGACGCATGGGCAGATCCTGAAATCGGTCTGGGGACCGGCGCATGACGAGGACGTCGCCTATCTGCGGGTCTATATCGGCCAGCTGCGGCGTCGGCTGGGCGAATTCGGCGAGGCGCATGTGAAGACCCGCCCCGGGGTGGGGTATTATTTCGAATAGCCCGGCCTATCCGCGCTCTTCGACGCTGATCCCCTCCGCGTCGCGGGTCATCGTCACGCTCAACAGCGGGTCCACCCCCGCGCCGGTGGCGAGGCCCTCGCCCGCCGACGCGGTCAGCACGTGCCAGTTTCCCCCGCTCAGTACCTCGGCCGGGCGGAAGCGGGATTTGTAGGCCATCTTCCGGCTCTCCCCCACCCAGTAGCCCAGATAGACGTAGCCGAGGCCCAGCGAGCGCGCCCGCTCGATCAGCCACAGCACGGCGTAGGTGCCCAGCGAAATCCGCTCGGGAGCCGGATCATAGAAGCTATAGACCGCCGACAGCCCGTCCCCCAGCCGGTCGGTCAGGCAGGCCCCGGCCAGCACCCCG
>DAHWNE010000041.1 GCA_027340195.1 Acetobacteraceae bacterium
CGGCCAGCGGCTTCGCGCCCGAGCCGCGCTTGAAGCCGGCGGCGAGGTCGAGCATCCGGCGCAACGTCGCGGGGTCGAAATCGCGCAGGTCGAGGAAATGGCGCGGCCCGACCGGGGGAGCCTCCCCCGGCCGGTCCTGGCGCAGCGCGGCACTCATGCGGGCTTCACCGTCGCGGCGACGCGGCGGGCGGCGCGGTCCAGCATCGCCAGCGCGGCGTCCACATCGGCCGGCGTCACCACCAGCGGCGGGGCCAGGCGCAGCGTGTTCTCCCCGGCGGTGATCGCGAGCAGGCCTTCCTCGGCGCAGGCCGCCTGCACCTCGCCCTGCGGCGGGATGCAGGCCAGCGCCTGCAACAGCCCCTGGCCGCGCGCTTCGGTGAACACGCCGGGGTAGTCCCGCGCGATACGGTCGAGCCCGGCGCGCAGTTGCGCCCCGCGCGCCACCACGTTGTCCAGGAACCCCGCCGAGAGCAGCACGTCCAGCACCGCGTTGCCGGCGGCAGAGGCGAGCGGATTGCCGCCATAGGTGCTGCCGTGGGTGCCGGGCTTCATGTGCTTGGCGACGAACTCCTTGGCCAGCACCGCGCCGAGCGGGAAGCCGCCGGCGATACCCTTGGCCAGCGACATCACATCGGGGGTGATGCCCGACCATTCATGGGCGAACAGCTTGCCGGTGCGGCCCATGCCGGTCTGCACCTCGTCCATGCCCAGGATCAGGCCGAACTCGTCGCAGACGGCGCGCAGCTCGCGCAGGAAGCGCGGGTCGGCGGGGCGCACGCCGCCCTCGCCCTGGATCGGCTCGACGATGATGCCCGCGGTGGCGGGCCCGATCGCGTCGCGCACCGCGTTCATGTTGTTGAACGGGACGTGGTCGAACCCTTCCACCACCGGGCCGAAGCCGGCGAGGTATTTGGCGTTGCCGGTGGCGGCCAGCGTGCCCAGGGTGCGGCCGTGGAAGGCGCCGTCGAAGCAGATGATGCGGAACCGCTCGGCCCGGCCGGTCTCGGCCATCGCCTTGCGGATGAACTTGATCATCCCCTCGTTCGCCTCGGCGCCGGAATTGCAGAAGAACACGCTGTCGGCGAAGGACGCGTCCACCAGCCGCTGCGCCAGGCGCTCGGCGCCCGGGATGCGGTAGAGGTTGGAGACATGCATCACCTTGTGCGCCTGTTCGGCGATCGCGTCGGCCAGGTGCTTGTTGCCGTGACCGAGCGAGGCGGTGGCGATGCCGGAGCCGAAATCGAGGAATCGTCGCCCGTCCACCGAAACGAGCCAGGCGCCTTCGCCCCGCTCGAAAGCGAGGTCGGCACGGGCGTAGTTCGGCAGCAGGGCGGAGATCATGTCCTTGGGTGACCTTGGTTGCGTTCGTCCCCCGGATCGGCCCGAGGCGGGGATCCGCGTTCGGGTCCGGGGAAACCGTCACTGTTGACCGGGGCCGGGCCGCCGGTCAAGCCGCGCGCGCCGCCGTTTCGGGCAGCGCGCGGCTGATACGTCGCACGCCCACCACCTGGCGGAGATTGCCTTCCACCATGTGGACCTCCGCGCTGGGCATCGATGCCAGGGCGATTTCCACATGCATGACGGCGCCGTTGCGATGCGCCCACATGCGGTCGGGGGTCAGGTCGCGGCGGGCGAACGGGGCCAGCAGCCGGGGCAGCAACCCCGGGTCGGCATCGGCATCGAGGAAGAATCGGACGGATTGGTGGTCGCACATTGGCGGGTACTCCGGAGACGGCGGAAGGGAAGAGCGGTCAGCCCCGGCTGCTTACGCAGCCGGGCCGCTAATTCGCTTCGCGCGGGTCCGGATCCGGTCCATGTCGAACGTATAGATGGGGCCGAGCGGGGACGCAAGCGAAGATCCGGCGGGGCGCGGGCGGCTACTTGTTCCCCGGCGCGCCCAGCGTCCGGCCGTTCACCGTGCGGCCATACATCGACCAGGGCGAGTTGTGATATTTCGCCCGCGTCGCCGCCACCGAGCCGGTGAAGCGCGGGTCCTGCGGGCGGTCCTGGCTGTCCAGATACGTCGCCACATCCCACGCCTGCCGGTCGGTCAGGCTGCCGCCCGCGCCGAGCGGCATGTTCGCCTTCACGAACGCCGCGGCATTGGCGATCGAGCCCATGCCCGCGCCCCAGTTGAAGGAATGCGGCCCCCAGAGCGGCGGGAACACCTGCCGCCCGCCGGCGCGCTGACCGGCGCCGTCGGCGCCATGGCACAAGGCGCAGTGCTGGGCGTACACCGCCTTGCCCCTGGCGTAGCTGGGCGCGGCGGCGGGCTTGGGCAGCTTCGGATAGCCGCGCCCGGCCAGCTGCGCGCGCACCGGCGCGCCGGTGGCCAGCCAGGCGGAATAGGCCTCGAGCGCGATCAGCACCTTGCTGCCGAGCGGCGGCGGCGTGCCGTTCATGCTGTAATGGAAACAGCCTTGCAGCCGCTGGCCGAAGCTGTTCACCGCCTTGGTCTTGCCGCGATAGGCCGGAAACGCCACCCAGGCCGCCCATAGCGGCGCCGCCCCGGCCAGTCGCCCGCCGTCCAGATGGCAGTTGCTGCACCTGAGATCGGCGCCGACATAGCGCCCGGCGAAACGATGCGTGTGGCGGAAGATCTCCTCCCCCAGCTTCACCTCCCGTCCGAATGGCCCCGGCGGGATGGCGGTGAGCGGCGGCGGATGGAACGTCGCCGGCGCGGCGACGGCCGCCGCGCCCGGCAGCAGCAGCGCGAGCACCAGCACGGCGCGACGCAAGGTTGCGGTCATGGGTGTTTCTCCACCGGGCCCGATTCGGCGCCGAAATAGGCGGCGACGGCGGCGCGCTCCGGCTTGGTGAGCTTGCTCGCCACCCGCGCCATCAGCCCCTGCGGTCCGCCCGGGCGGGTGCCGGCGCGAAAGGCGTTCAGCTGGGCCGCGATATAGCTCGCGGTGAGACCGGCCAGATGCGGGAAATGCGGTCCCACCCCGATGCCCTCGGGGCCGTGACACTGCTCGCATCCCGGCAGGCCGATCGACCACCGGCCGCGCCGCGCCAGCCGCGCGCCCAGCGGATCGGCGGCGGCGGCGACCGGGTGCGGGACGGGGGCCGGCATGGCGGCGAAGGCGGCGGCGACGGCGTCCCGCTCGGCCGGGGTCAGCGCATGGGCGATCGGCTGCATGATCGGGTTGATGCGCGTGCCGGCG
>DAHWNE010000367.1 GCA_027340195.1 Acetobacteraceae bacterium
TCCTTGACCGCGGCTGCGCGCGGCGCACTGGGAAGGTTCAGGCCGGGGCGAAGAAACGGCGCCCAGCCGAGCCAAGAAACATTTTCGGACGGCGTGGATTGGGCGGGGCGACCCATGCCGAACAGCGAGGAGGCGTAACCCGCCTACAGATACACCCCCTTCATCCCGCCGGCCGGATAGCGCGTGCCGGCCACCGCCTCGGGCGGCACCAGCGCCGAGATCTCCGCCGCCTCGGCCGCATCCAGCCGCACCGCCAGCGCGCCCAGATTCTCCTCCAGCCGCGGCAGGTAGCGGGTGCCGGGAATCGCCACCACGTCATCGCCCTGCGCCAGCAGCCACGCCAGGGTCAGCTGCGCCGGGGTGCAGCCCTTGGCCGCCGCCTTCGCCTCGATCTTCGCCACCAGGGCGCGGTTCCGCGCGAAATTGGCCTCCTGGAAGCGCGGATGCGCCGCCCGCCGCCCGTCCACATCGGCGAACTCGCGGATCGCCCCGGTCAGGAAGCCGCGGCCCAGCGGCGCATAGGCCACGAAGCCGATGCCCAGCGCGCGCGTGGTGCGCCGCGTCTCCTCCGCCTCGGTGCGGTAGAGCAGCGAGAACTCGGTCTGCACCGCCGCGATCGGATGCACCGCGTGGGCCCGGCGGATGGTCTCCGGCCGCGCTTCCGACAGCCCCAGGTGGCGCACCTTGCCCTGCTCCACCAGCCGCGCCATCGCCCCCACCGTCTCCTCGATCGGCACCGAGGGATCGACGCGATGCTGGTAATAGAGGTCGATCACCTCCTCGCCCAGCCGCTTCAGGCTCGCCTCGCAGGCGGCGATGACATACTCGGGCCGCCCGTTCACCCCGTTCGGGCCGCCCGGGTTCTGGGTCTGGCCGAACTTGGTCGCCAGCACCACCCGGTCCCGCCGGCCCTTGATGGCGCGGCCGACCACCGTCTCGTTATGGCCCCAGCCATACATGTCGGAGCTGTCGAGGTGATCGACGCCGCGGTCGATCGCGGCCCGGATCAGGTCTTCCGAGGCGGCGTCCTGCGCCTCCCCGTACACGCCCGACAGCGACATGCAGCCGAGGCCGATCGCGGCCACGCGCAGCCCGCCGCGCCCCAGCGCGCGATGCGGCAACAATTCGGTGGTGGTGGTCATGGGTTGGTCCGCTCCCTGCAAGGCGGCCCGTGCCGCCGTTGCGCCGAGTGGTAGCGGAAACCCGGCCGCGCGAACAGGCGCCGCGCGAGCCCGCCGGGCGCTATCCCACCCGCCAGTCGCGATGCGCGCTCAGCCACTGGCGCAGCGCCAGCAGCGCCGGCACCGGCGCGGCCAGAACCCGCTGCGCGCCCATCGCCTCGGGGCCGGCCAGCGCGCGCACCTCGTCGCCGCGCAGCGCCTCCGCCAGCACCGGGTTGGTTGCCGCCGTGCTCGCCGCGTCGCGCCACAGCGCCACCATCGCGGCCGGGGTCAGCGCCGGCAGGGTGGTGGAGAACACCAGCTGCGCCGACAGCGCCGAGGCCCGCCAGGCCGCGAACAGCGCGCCCTCGGTCAGCGCCGGCGGGCAGAGCTCGGCCAGGTGCGGCAAGGTCGGAAACGCCGGATCGCGGCGCAGCGCCCCGGCGGCGCCGAACCCCGCCAGCGGCACCAGCCCCCAGCCGGTCAGCCGCCCCACCAGGGCGGCCACCCCCGGCCCGGTCAGCAGCGCGGCATCGATATGGCCGGCGAGCAGCGCCGCCGCCCGCCCCGGGCGCGACAGCCCCGGCACCGGCACCGGATGCGCCCCCAGCAAGTGCAGCCCCAGCAGCGCCGCCATATCGGAGCCGGGCAGCCGCTCCACCGCGACGCGGACCTTCTGGCCGCGCAGCCGCGCCAGCGGGAACCGGCCCATCAGCACCGCCGGCGCCGCCCCGGCCAGCACCGGCAGCCAGGTGCCCACGTCGAACCGCGCCCGCGTCTCCCCGGCGAGCCAGGCCTGCACCGTCGCCCCGGGGACGAACAACAGGCGCGAGCCGTCCGGGGCGGGGGCGGCGGCGAAGCGGTTGGCGGCGGTCACCCCGTCCAGCCCGCCGAGCGGGCGCAGCGCGATATGCGACCCCGGCGGCAAGCCTTGGGTCAGCGCCGGGGCGACCAGCCCGGCCCAGCGCCCGGTGGCGCCGTCCGGCGGGCCGCCGACCAGCAATGTGGCCTCGCGCGGCGCCGACGGGCGCGGGCGCGCCGCCCCGGGCACGGGTTTCAGCTCCACCGCGGCGGGCGCAAACGAATTCCCGCCCAGACCGCGCGAAAGCGGCAGGCTGGCGAGCAGGCCCAGAACCCGGCGACGGCTCGGCGAGCCGCACGGCGCCGCGGGGGGGAGGGGGTCGGTCATGCGTTCGGCCTTTCCGCCTCGGGGCCCGGCGCGGCGGCCAGACCCCAAGGGTTCCTTACCCTGCCCGGGCGCTGTGTCAAACCCGTGGCGGGATCGGGGCAGGCCCGGCGGGCTCAGCCGGTGAGCGCCCGCATCTCGGCGAACAGGTCGGATTTCGCCTCGAAGCCGATCCCGGGCAGCTCGGGCAGGGTCACGTACCCCCCCTCCACCCGCACGCCGTCCGGGAAGCCGCCATAGGGCTGGAAGATGTCGGGGTAGCTCTCGTTGCCGCCCAGGCCGAGGCCGGCGGCGATCATCAGCGACATCTGGTGCCCGCCATGCGGGATGCAGCGCCGCCACGACCAGCCATGGGCGCTCAGCATCGCCAGCGTGCGCTGGTATTCGCACAACCCGTAGGACAGCGCGCAGTCGAACTGCAGGAAATCGCGGTCCGGCCGCATCCCGCCATGGCGGATCAGGTTGCGCGCATCCTGGTGGGAGAACAGATTCTCCCCGGTCGCCATCGGCCCCGGGTAGAACTCGGCCAGCGCCGCCTGCAACCGGTAGTCCAGCGGATCGCCCGCCTCCTCGTACCAGAACAGCGGGTAGGCGCGCAGCATCTTGGCGTAGGCGATCGCGGTCTCGAGGTCGAAGCGGCCGTTGGCGTCCACCGCCAGCTGGGCGTCACGCCCGATCTCGGCCAGCACCGCCTCGATCCGGCGCGAATCCTCGGCCAGGCTCTCCCCGCCGATCTTCATCTTCACCACCGTGTAGCCGCGATCGACATAGCCGCGCATCTCGGCCCGCAGCGCCGCGAGATCCTTGCCCGGGTAGTAGTAGCCGCCGGCGGCATAGACGAAGACGCGCGGATCGGCCTCCCGCCCATGGCGTTCGGCGAGCAGACGGAACAGCGGCTTGCCGGCGATCTTCGCCACCGCGTCCCACACCGCCATGTCGATGGTGCCGACTGCGACCGAGCGTTCGCCATGCCCGCCGGGCTTCTCGTTGGTCATCATCGCCGCCCAGATGCGGTCGGGGTCCAGGTTCTCCCCGGTCGCATCGAGCAGGCTGGCCGGATCGGCCTGCAGGACCCGGTCGGCGAAGCGCTCGCGGATCAGCCCGCCCTGGCCGTAGCGGCCGTTCGAGTTGAACCCGTAGCCCACCACCGGCTTGCCGTCGCGCACGACATTGGTGACCACCGCCACCAGGCTCGCGGTCATCTTGCTGAAATCGATGTAGGCGTTGCGGATCGGCGAGGCGATCGGGCAGGTGCGCTCGCGGATCTCGGTGATGCGGATGGTCATCGGGGCGGCTCCAGGGGCGGGGTCACAGCGAGGCGCCGCCGCAGACCAGCAGCTGCTGGCCGGTGATGGCGCCCGCGTCGGGCGATAGCAGGAAGACGGCCAGGGCGGCCATCTCCTCGGGGCGGAGGACGGGACAGCGGGGTCGATCGTCCCGCCGGGCCAGTCGGCGGGAAACCGGGCGGAAGCAATTTTACGTCGTGTTCACACCTTACGGCGACATTTCCCGAAACCGCCGGCGCCACGCGCTTCCCCCGCCCCGGCGCCCATGCTTTCGTCGCACCCCCGGCCACACGCCGGAACGGGAGGCCGAATGACAACGCTCGCCATCCTCATGGCGGTCATCATGGCGGGTCTGGTCGCGCTCTATGTCCACGACATCCGCCAGACCCAGCACACGATCCTGCGCAACTACCCGATCCTCGGCCATGTCCGGTATTTCGCCGAGACCTGGGGCGAATACATGCGCCAGTACCACTACCTGCCGGACTGGGCGGAACGCCCGTTCAACCGGCTGGAGCGGTCCTGGGTCTATCGGTCCGCCAAGGGCGTTTCCAACCTGATGAGTTTCGGCTCGGAGAACGTCCCCGCCTTCGTCTTCCGCAACGCCCCGTTCCCGGTGCTGGACGAGGAGAAGCGCGCCTTCCCCGGCAAGCAGATCGGCATCGCCGACGGCCCCGGCGCCTGCCGCGAGCCCTATTTCGCCCGCAGCTTCTTCAACATCTCCGGCATGAGCTACGGCGCGCTGTCGCACGCCGCGGTCTCGGCGCTGTCGCGCGGGGCGAAGGAGGCCGGCATCTGGATGGCGACCGGGGAGGGCGGGCTCGCGCCCTATCACCTGGAAGGCGGCTGCGACGTCATCATGCAGATGGGCACCGCCAAATACGGCGCCCGCGACGCGGCGGGCAATCTGTCCGAGGACCGGCTGCGCGACCTCGCCTCCCACCCCGAGGTGCGGATGTTCGAGGTGAAACTGGCCCAGGGGGCCAAGCCCGGCAAGGGCGGCATCCTGCCGGGCGTGAAGGTCACCGCCGAGATCGCCGCCATCCGCGGCATTCCGGCGGGCCAGGACAGCATCTCCCCCAACCGTCACCACGACATCGGCAACATCCGCGAGCTCGGCCAGTTCGTGGACCGGGTGCGCCGCGTCACCGGCCGGCCGGTGGGGGTGAAATTCGTGGTCGGCGACCCGGAGTTCCTGGACGAATGGTTCGCCGACTGCCTGGCCCACCCCGAGGGCTGCCCCGACTACATCCAGGTGGACGGCGGAGAGGGCGGCACCGGGGCGGCCCCGGCGCCGCTGATCGATTACGTGGGCCTGCCGATCACCGAGGCGCTGCCGCTGGTGGCCGCCGCGCGCGACCGGGCCGGGCTGAACGAGCGCATCCGCATCACCGCCTCCGGCAAGCTGATTACCCCCGACAAGGTGGCCTGGGCGCTGTGCATGGGGGCGGATTTCGTCGCCTCCGCGCGCGGGTTCATGTTCAGCCTGGGCTGCATCCAGGCGATGAAATGCGGCTCGGGGCTGTGCCCGACCGGGGTGACCTCGGCCGATCCGCGGCTGATCCGCGGGCTCGATCCGATGGACAAGGCGGTGCGGGTGGCGCGCTACGCGCGGCGGGTGCGCGAGGAGGTGGAGATCATCGCGCACGCCTGCGGGCTGACCGACCCGACCGGGTTCCGCCCGCGCCACGTGACGGCGATCGAGCGCGGGGTGGGCGGGTTCCGCGCGGCGGGGGGAGGGGATTGAGGACCACGGACCGCCAAGGCGTCCCGCCGGGCGCGGAGGCTGTCCGCGCCCCACCCCACCCGCCCCACCCGCCACATCCGCCACACCCACCCAGTCCGCCCCACCCGTCATGGCCGGCCTTGAGCCGGCCATCCACCCGAGCACCCGCCCGCCCGAAAAGTAATTCCTCACCTCCAAGACATTCTTCTTGACACCCTCGTGGTGTTCCTG
>DAHWNE010000385.1 GCA_027340195.1 Acetobacteraceae bacterium
CCGCCCACCGGCAGGCGCAGCCGGTCGATCGCCAGGCGATCGAGCCGGACCTGCGTCGGCACCGCGCGCCACAATGCCCCGGGCCCGCCGCTCGATCCGCCGCCGCCGGCCGGCAGCCGTGTCAGCGTCACCGCCCGCGCGGTCAGGGCGCGGATCACCACCCGCCCGGACAGCAGCGCCATCGGCGACCAGTCCAGACGCAGGCCGCGGAGGGTCAGCCAGTCCCCGCCGGCATCCGCCAGCGCGATCCGCCGTGCCGACAGGTCGAGGCCCCAGCCGATCGCCAGCCCCTCGGCGCGCAGCGACGGGTCGGCCCAGGCCACGGCGCGGTCCAGCACCGGCGGGCGGGTCGCCGCCACCCCCAGCAGCGCCAGCAGCCCCGCCGTGACCAGGGCCGCGCGGAGTCGGCTACGCCGCATCCGAGGTCACGGCCTGGGGGACGCGGCGGACCCGCAGCCGGCGAATGCGGCGCGGATCGGCGTCCAGGATGCGGAACTCGAGGCCCGAGGGATGGCCGATCACCTCGCCCCGGCTGGGCACCCGTCCGGCCAGGGTGAACACCAGCCCGCCCACGGTGTGCAGATCGGCGTCGCGCTCCTCGGGCGTCAGCACCGGGCCGAGGCGGGCCTCGAACTCGGCGAGCTCGGCGCGGGCATCGACGTCGAACCCGCCATCGGCGCGCTCGGCGATGGCGGGGCCTTCGACCTCGTCGTGCTCGTCGGCGATGTCGCCGGTGATGGTCTCGACCAGGTCCTCGATCGTCAGCAGCCCGTCGATGCTGCCGTATTCATCGACCACCAGCGCCAGATGCATCCGCGCCTGGCGCATCTGCAACAGCAGGTCCAGCACCGGGATCTGCGGGGCCACCAGCAGCGGGTGGCGCAGGATCGCTTCCAGCGAGAAGGCTTCCGGCCGGCCGGGATAGGCGAACACGTCCTTGATATGGACCATGCCCAGGATGTTATCGAGTTCCTCGCGGTACACCGGCAGGCGGGAATGGCCGTCGGCGCGAAACCGGGCCACCGTCTCGGCGAACGACAGATCGGCCGGGATGGCGACGATGTCGGTGCGCGGCACCATCACGTCGGCGGCGGTGGTGCCGCGCAGGCGCAGGATGTTGGCGATCAGCACGCGCTCGTGGCGGTCGAGCTCGGGGGCCGCGGCACCGTCGGCCTGGGGTGTTTCCGCGGCCTGCTGGACCAGTTCGGCGATGGAGGCGCTGAGCGGCGAGGCGCCGCGGCGGAACAGGCGTCCGCGCAGCCGGGCGAGCAGGCCCGCCGGAGGGTCGCTCATGGCGGGCGCGGCTTCCACGGGTTGGGGATGCGAAGCCGCGCCAGCAGCCGCGCCTCGGCGCGCTCCATCCGCCGCGCCTCGCCGGGGGCGATGTGGTCGTGGCCGGCCAGGTGGAGCGCGCCGTGGATCACCAGATGCGCGAGGTGATGCGCCGGCGGGCGGCGCGCCGCCGCGGCCTCGCGCCGGACCACGCCGAGGGCGAGCACGATCTGCCCCGGCAGGCCGGGGGCCGGCGGGTCGTAGGTGAGCACGTTGGTGGGCTTGTCGCGGCCACGGTCGCGCGCGTTCAGCCGGCGGACGGTGCGGTCGTCGGCGAGCAGCACGGTCGCCGGGGTCCCGGCGAGGCCCGCGGCACGGGCGGCGAGCCACGCGGCGCGCGGCAGGCGGCGCCAGCCGGGGTCGGCGATCAGGATCGCGGCATCGCCGGAGGGGGGCTTCGGGGCGTTCATCGCGCGATCGGTCCGGGGCCAGCATAGGGGCGGCGGGAGGCGCCGGCAAACGCTACTCGCGGCGCACCCGTAGCCGGGCGACGCGGCGCCCGTCCATCGCCGTGACCTCGAACCGCCAGCCGCCGAACACGATGCGGTCCCCCTCGCGCGGGACGCGGCGCAGCAGCGCCAGGATCAGCCCGCCCAGGGTGTGGTAGCTGCCCTCCGCCGGTAGGTCGGGCAAGTCGAGCCGCGCCTTCGCCTCATCGACCGGCATCCCGCCGTCCATGTCCAGCTCGTCGGGCGCGGCGGCGCCGGCGGCGACCGGGGCGGCATCGGTGGGGTCGCCCACGATCGCCTCCAGCAGGTCGGCGGCGGTCACCACGCCTTCGAAATTGCCGTACTCGTCCAGCACCAGGGCCATCCCCAGCGGGTCGGCGCGCAGCCGTTCCAGCGCGTCCAGCGCCGAGACCGTGTCCGGCACCACCATCGGCGCGCGGAGGCTGGCCGCCAGCGACAGATCGCCCCCACCCAGGATGCGATCCAGCAGGTCCTTCGCCTGCACCACCCCCACCACGTTGTCCACCGCCCCGTCGCAGACCACGAAGCGGGAATGGGGGGAGGCCTTGAGGGTGGCGACGATCTCGCGCGGCGGGTCGGTGCGGTCGATCCAGGCGAGCTCGGTGCGCGGGGTCATCAGGGCGCGCACCGGCTTGTCGGCCAGGCGCAGCACGCGCTCGATCATCTCGCGCTCCCCGGCTTCCAGGACGCCGGCGGCGGCGCCCTCGGCGAGCAGCGCGCGGAGCTCTTCTTCCGTGACCGTCTCCGGGGCCAGCCGGGCCAGGCCGAGCAGGCGCAGCACCAGGCCGGAGGCGCGATTGAGCGCCCAGACCGCCGGCGCGGTGAGGCGGGCGATCCAGAAGATCGGGCCGGCGAGGGCGGCGGCCAGGCGTTCGGCGCGGCGGAGCGCGAGTTGCTTCGGCACCAGCTCGCCCAGCACCAGGGTGGCGAAGGTGACCGCGAGCACCACCAGGGTGAGGGCGGCGGGGCCGGCCAGCGCCGGGGGGAAGGCGGCGCGCAGCAGCGCGTCCCGCAGCGGGGTGGCCAACCGGTCCCCGCCGAACACGCCGAGCAGGACGCTGACCAGGGTGACGCCGACCTGGACCGTGGGGAGGAAGCGCTGCGGGTCCTCGGCCAGCCAGCGGGCACGGCGGGCGCCGGGACGGCGCTGGCGTTCCAGCACCGCGAGCCGGGCGCGGCGGGCCGAGACCAGCGCCATCTCGCCCATGGCGAACAGGCCGTTGAGGCCGATCAGGACGAGGAGGATGAGGAGTTGCGAGAGGAGGCGCATGAGGGGGGGGGATAGGGGGGGTGGGGGGGGAGTCCATCCTGCTCCGCGTTCCTTCTGCGGCGGGGGATGGGCCCCGGGGGATCACGCTGGTATCGCGCCGCGGAGGAGCCGCGAAGGGCGTGCGGGATGAAGGTTCTGGTCTGGCAATGGGGCCGACGGGGAGCGGGGCCGCGGTTCGCGGCGGCTCTGACCGCCGGCTTTGCGGCCTTGGGCGGGGTCGAGGCGCTGCTGTCGCTCTCCACGGAGGCGGAAATTTTACAAGGCCTGGAGGCTCCATCCTGCGCGTTGCCGGTTCCGACCTATCGTGGTCTCGGCGGGTTTGCCTGGCGCACGCTGCAGGTGCCGTTCATGGTCCGTCGCCTGGTGGCCGCGTTGCAGCGCCTGAGGCCGGACCTCGCCGTTTGCGCGCATCCGGGTCCGCTCGACTTGGCGATGATCGCGGCACTCCGCCGGGTCGGCGTGCCGGCGGCGGTGATCGTGCATGACGCGATGCCGCATCCGGGCGACGGGTTTCCGCTGCTGTTCACCTTACAGCGTGCGTTAATCCGCCGCGCCGACGTGGTGATCGCGCTGTCGGAGCATGTGGCGGCGACGCTGCGTGCGCAGCGCACCCTGGTTCCGGGCAAAAAGCTGGTGGTGGCAGGGCACCCGCCCTTGGACTTCGGCGCCGCCGGAGCAGCCGGGGACCACGCGGGACCCCGGCGCGTGCTGAGTTTCGGACGGTTGCTGCCTTACAAGGGACTCGACCTCCTGGCCGATGCGCTGCGGCGGCTGGGGCCGCGGGCGGACATGGAAGTGCGGGTTGTGGGCCATGGGCCGGAGAGCGCGGCGCTGGCGGCGCTGCGTGCTGTCCCGGGCGTGACGGTGGAAAACCGTTGGGTGCCGGAGGGCGAAGTTGGAGATCTGTTCGCGTGGTCGGATATGGTGGTGTTACCCTATCGGGAAGCAAGTCAGAGCGGGGTGGCGGCAGCAGCGATCGCCGCTAGCCGGAGAGTGGTGGCAACGCGGGTGGGAGGGATAGCAGAACAGTTGCGCGACGAGCCGTTCGCGACGCTGTGTGAGCCGGAGGCGGCCAGTCTCGCCGCGGCGATTGAATTTGGTTTGAACAACATCGGCCGGCCACTTGCGTCCCCGGTCGACAGGAGATATACGTTCGAGGAGCTTGCTCGAAAAATCCTGAACAGTCAGACCCTTTTTCTGTAGCGGCGGACCGGGACTCCAACTGTTGTCAGGGACCCCTCCACAAAGGCTTTCAGAAAATCCCGAGAAAGTTTCTGGACGTATTGAAGGGAACCGATCTTTGCCTTCCGAAGCCGCCGCCCCCCTTATTCTGCTTGATGGCTCTCATCTGCGGAAGCGCGATGGGACGGGCATATCCTCCTACACTCGCACTCTGGCGATGGGGCTCCGCGCAGGTGGAGCCGGTGTCGGGTTACTGCTGGACGGTAAGGTCGCAAGAGGGGGAGATGATGACGCGTTGGCGGCGGCGGTGCAGATTTTTGGCGCCGCGCGGTCGGGCAACAAGTTTTCCAGACGCTTTGAGATCATTCTGGCAAGCCGGCTGGGCTATCGCCGTCGGCTTGCGGCTTCGGTCGTTCAGACCGGCGGGATTGAGATCGCATCGCTCGACCCTCCGCTTCCGTATTACGATAATATATTCAATGCTAATGATTTTTTCGAGTTTTCCCATGCTGCCTTCACCCTGAGCGGTCGCAGCGCCCGCATCCTCCCCGAGATGCCGGTCGCAGCGGCGCACTGGACCTCCCCGGTTCCGGCCTATGTGCCGGCCGTTCCCAATCTGGTGACGCTGCACGATGTGATCCCCTTGCAGTTTCCCCATTTCGTGGTTGATCGTAATGCGCGCTCGGTGCGGCTGCATCGGGAGGTCGCGGCGCGGGCCGACCACATCGTCACCGTATCGGAGCGCTCGCGGGAGGACATCATCGCCCTGCTGGGCGTGGGAGCGGACAAAGTCAGCAACACCTATCAGC
>DAHWNE010000406.1 GCA_027340195.1 Acetobacteraceae bacterium
CCGCGCGCAGCGCCGCCAGCGCCTCGGCCTGCGGCGTGCCGAGCAGCGTGTGCAGCGGCGGGTGGATGCGCGGACGGACCAGCTCGGCCAGGCCGAGGCGGGTGAAGCCGAGCAGCCGCGGCGCGGCCGGATCCGCCGCCAGCGCCGCGCGCAGCGGGTCGGCCAGCAGGGCGCGGCGGGCGATCGGCAGGCCGGCGAAATCGATCAGGATCGCGCCGCCCAGCGCGCGCAGGCGGATCTGGCGCGCGAGTTCCGGCAGCGCGGCCAGGTTCCAGGCCAGCTGCGCCCGCCCCTTGGTGGCGCGCGCGGCGGTGGCGGCGCCGGCATCGAGGTCGATCGCGGTCAGCGCCGGCGTCGGGTGGATGCGCGCGCAGCCGCCCCCGGGCAAGGCGGCGACCGGGGTCGCCAAGGCGGCGAGTTCCGATTCCAGCGCGTCGTCGAACCCGGTGCCCGGGATGAGCCGTTCCCCCAGCGCCGGGCGCAGGGCGGCGCGCAGCGCGGGGGAATCGACCGCGACCTCGGCTTCGGGGAAGGCGGCGGCGAGGCGCAGCACGGCCGAGGGCGCGGGCCGCAGCAGCGCCGGCGGGCCGGCGAGGTCGAACCCGGCGGCGGGATCGGCCAGCGCAGCCAGCCGCGGCCCCTTGCCCTCCTGCGCGGCACGGGTGACGCGCACCAGCACCGGCGCGCCCTCGGTGTGCCCGGCGGCGCCGGCGCTGTCGGGCAGGAACCCGTCCGTGCCGCCCAGGCTGACGAAGGCGCCGGCCATGGCGGGCACGCGGGCGGTGACCCGGCCGCGGAAGAGGGCGCCGACGAGGTCCGGCGTCGCCGGGCGGTCGAAGCCGAGTTCGACCGTCCGTCCGTCAGCACCGCGACCCGGGTTTCTCCGGGACCGTGGGCGACGACGATGCGGGTGCTCATCCGGGGATGGTCCAGCCCTGGCCGCGCAGCAGCTGGGCGGTCTCGAACAGCGGCAGCCCGACCACCGCGGAGTGGCTGCCGGAGAGGAAGCGAATAGAGGCGGCGGCGGCGCCCTGGATGGCGTAGCCGCCGGCCTTGCCGCGCCAGTCTCCGGCGGCGATCAGCGCGTCGATCTGCGCCGGCGGCAGCCGGGCGAAGGTGACGATGCTGGTCACCAGGCGCTGGCTGATCCGGCCCTCCGGGGTGCGCAGCGCCAGCGCGGTGAGCACCCGATGCCGCCGTCCGGACAGCAAGCCGAGGCAGGCGCGGGCCTCGGCTTCGGTTTCCGCCTTGGGCAGGATGCGCCGGCCGGCCGCCACCAGCGTGTCGGCGGCCAGGATCAGCGCATCGGGCGCCCGTGCGGCCACCGCCTCGGCCTTGGCGCGCGCGAGGCGGACAGCGCAGAGGCGGGGGGATTCGTCGGGCCGGGGGGTTTCGTCGATCTCGGCCGGGATGACCGCGTCCGGGCGGAGACCGATTTGGGCCAGCAGCGCCAAACGGCGCGGACTGGCCGAGGCCAGCACCAGGCGCGGGCGGGGCGTCACTTAAACCGGAACGTGATGCGTCCCTTGGACAGATCGTACGGGGTCATTTCCACGTTGACCCGGTCCCCGGCCAGCACGCGGATGCGGTTCTTGCGCATCTTGCCGCTGGTGTGGGCCAGAATCACGTGATCGTTGTCCAGCTTCACGCGGAACATGGCATTCGGCAGCAGCTCCGTGACCATGCCGCTGAACTCGATCATATCCTCTTTCGACATTCGTCCCCGGGTGTGTGGGTGATTGCGGGCCGCAACATGAGCATCCGGGCCCGCCGGGTCAAGCCGGGGCGGGCAAAAGCGGCCGTCGCGCCCTGGCGGCGGCCGGGGATCGGCGGTAGTCTCGGGTGATGCTGACCGATTTGCCCAACCTGCTGACGCTCTCGCGGATCGGCGCCGTGCCGCTGGTGGTGGCGCTGGTGGCGCTGCGGATGCCGGGCGCCGATCTGGCGGCCAGCCTGGTGTTCGGGGTGGCCGCGCTGACCGATTGGCTGGACGGGCATCTGGCGCGCTCCCGCCGGCAGGCGTCCGATCTGGGGCGGATGCTGGACCCGATCGCCGACAAGCTGCTGGTGGGCGCGGCGCTGATGGTGCTGGCCGGGGAGGGGCGGCTGGCCGGCGGGGCGCTGTTCCCGGCCATCGTCATCCTGCTGCGGGAGATCCTGGTCAGCGGGCTGCGGGAATACCTGGCCGGTATCCGGGTCGGGCTGCCGGTGACGCGGCTGGCGAAATGGAAGACCGGGGTGCAGCTGCTGGCGGTGGGGCTGCTGCTGGCCGGCGATGCCGGGGCGCGGGTGATCGGGCTCGGCGCGATCCGCCCGCTGGTGCTGGGCACCGGGCTGCTGTGGATCGCCGCGGCGCTGACCTTGTTGACGGGGTGGGATTATCTCACCGCCGGGGTGCGGCACGCATCGCGGCAGGCCGCGCCGCCGCCGGGCGGGGTGGGAAAGACGCCGGGGTAGGCGTGCCGTATTAGATCCGGAACGTCTCGTGCGTGGCCGGGTGGAACAATGCCTCGGGGGCCAGCGCGCGCGGCGACAACCCCTCGCGGTGATGGCGGGTCAGGAACGCGGCCAGGGTGGCGCGGTTGGCGTCCAGCCCGTAGGACCAGTAATCCTCGCCCATCAGTGCCCGCGCCTCGATCAGCCGCTCCTCGATGAAGGGCAGCGAGACCTTGCAGGCCGAGGGATCGGCCAGCCGCGCCATGGCGCGGTCCTTCGCCGCCGTGAAGGCCTTGGTGAGCGCCATCGGCAGGAACGGATGACGCTCGGCCAGTTCGCGGCGCAACCCCAGCAGGTGCATGATCGGAAAGATGCCGGTGCGACGGAAATAATCCGCCGCCGCCGCGGTGGGGTCGGGGTAGAGCCAGCCCACCTCGGGCACCTGGCCGAAGCAGGAGGGCGCGCGGGGGGCGATGATGCCGTCGATCGCGCCCTCGGCCAGCAGCGCCGACAGGCTGCGCCCCGCCGGCGCATCTTCCAGGCGCAGCCCGGGCGGCGGCACGAACGGGTTCTTCTCCACCCGCCCGGCCTGTTCCAGGCCGCCGCGCACCCAGACGATCTCCTCGGCCGCCACGCCGTGATCGTCGGCCAGCAGGGCGCGGGCCCAGACATTGGCGGTCAGCTGGTACTCCGGCACGCCGACGCGCCGGCCGCGCAGATCCTCGGGCCGGGTGACGCGGTCGCGGCGGACATAGATGGCCGTATGGCGGAACGCGCGGGAGGGAAACACCGGCAGCCCGACATAGGGGCAGTCCCCGCGCGCGGTGCGCAGCGCGAAGGAGGACAGCGACAGCTCGCAGACGTCGAAATCGCCATGGCGGAAGGCGCGGAAGAAGATCTCCTCCGGTTCCAGCAGCATGAAGATCGGATCGACGCCATCGATGCCGACCTCCCCGTCCACCAGCGGGCGGATGCGGTCGTAGTTGCCGACGGCGATGGAAAGCTCGATCCGGCTCATGATGTTTCCTCCGTCATGTCCAGGCGTCCTGCACCCACAACCCCCAGGGCCGCGCGATCTGCCCGCCGATCGAGGCCGCGGCGGTGGCCGCCTCGGCCTCGGTCAGATAGACCGGCGTCTCGCCCGGGGCGCACAGGGCCAGGGCCGCGGCCTGCAACTCGGCGTTGGTCTTGGCATAGATGGCGCGATACACCGCCTGGCGCAGATCGCCCGCGACCACGGTGGCGCCGTGACCGCGCATCAGCGCCACGCTGGCCGCGCCCAGGCTGGCCGCCAGCGCCGCGCCCTGGTCGCGGTTGCGGATCAGCAGATCCGTCGCGTCACCGGAACAGCAGCGAATGTCGAAGACCGGCACATGGGCGCCCAGGAAACCGGCCATGTGGAAGACCGGGCGCAACCGGCGGGACGGCACGATGCCGAACGGAATCACCGCGGCGGCGTGGCTGTGGATCACCGCCATCACGTCGGGGCGGACGCGGTAAATCTCGCCATGCAGGAAGCGCTCGAGATAAACCCGCGGCGGGTCGGCGCCGACCGGCTCGGAGTCGGCGTCGAACTCGACCAGATCGGCCGCCGTCACCAGCCCCGGCGCCAGATTGCGCGACAGCAGGAAATGCGCCGGGCGCAGCGGGTGACGAACGCTGACGTGACCGAACGCATCGACCACGCCATGGCGGAACAAAATGCGGTTGGCATCGACCAGATCGGCGATCAACGCCGGATCGACCCCGGCCAGCCCCGGCGGCGGCGCAACGGCAACATCACGCAAGCTCACGACACCCCTCCCGCACCCACGCGGCGGTAGCCGCCGGCGGGCTTGGGCGCAAGGGGTGAAGGGAAGGCCAGGGGGCGCTGCCCCCTGGACCCCTGCCAGGGGACAGGTCCCCTGGACCCCT
>DAHWNE010000409.1 GCA_027340195.1 Acetobacteraceae bacterium
GGCCGAAGCCTCAGCCGCGCGCCAGGCCGCGCCCGGCGTACTCGTCGATGAAGGACGGATCGGTCACCCGCGCGATGTCGGAGCGGGTCAGGCCGATGTCGGACAGCTCGCGCTCGTTCATGCCGGACAGCTCGGCCAGCGCCTGGCGCCGGTCGGACCAGCTGGCAAGCCGCGCCCGGGCGCGCTGGAACGCCATCACCAGCCGCTGCCGCAGGGTCAGCGGCTTGGCCGGCTCGTAGTCGGCATCGTCCCAGGTGCTGTGGTAGGAGAAGCTCTGGGGCAGATGGAACGTGAGGTCGGACTTGGAGATCGGGGCAGACATGGGAAACTCCCATCGGTTCCCCCGGGTCCGGCGCGTCGTCAACACGGCGGGGCGCCCCCGGGGCCTTTCGCAGTGCAACATAAGCGCGATCCGGCCCGCGATCAGTGCCGAGTTTTCGGCGCTGCCATGCACCCGCCGCATAAAGGACAGCCGCCTTGACCCATAACGCCGCCGCAAAGCTCGCCGCCCTGCGCGCCGCCCTGGCCCGGCTGGGCCTCGGCGGGTTCATCGTCCCCCGCGCCGACGAGCATCTGGGCGAATACGTTCCGCCCTCGGCCGAGCGGCTGGCCTGGCTCACCGGGTTTACCGGCAGCGCCGGCATGGCGGTGGTGCTGGCCGAGACCGCCGCCGTGTTCACCGACGGGCGCTACACGCTGCAACTTGCCGCCGAGACCGACCCGGCCTGCTTCGAGCGTTGCCACATCACCGAGACCCCGCCGCAGGAGTGGACCGCCCGCCACGCCCCGAAAGGCGTGCATATCGGCTACGACCCGCGGCTGATCGCGGCCGAGACGCTGGCCCGCTTCGCCGGCGCGGGCCTCACCCTGCGCCCGGTGGCGGCCAACCCGATCGACGCGCTCTGGACCGATCGCCCGGCCCCGCCGCTGGCGCCGGCGGTGGTCCATCCGATGCGCTACGCCGGGCGCGAGGCGGCCGCCAAGCGCGCCGACATCGCCGCCGCCCTGGTCCGTGACGGCCAGGACGCGGCGGTGCTGACCGACCCCGCCTCGATCGCCTGGCTGCTCAACCTGCGCGGCGGGGACCTTGCGTTCGTGCCGGTGGCGCTGGGCTTCGCCATCATCGACCGGGCAGGTCGGGTGCGGCTGTTCATGGAGCCGGACAAGCTGGGGCCGGAGACCCGCGCCGCGCTGGGCAACGACGTGACCGCCGAACCTCCGGCGGCGCTGGAAGGGGCGTTGCGCGCGCTGTCCGGGCGCACGGTCCGGGTGGACCCGCAGACCGCCCCGGTGTGGTTCGCCGACACGTTGCGCGCCGCCGGCGCCAGGGTGGCCGACGCCGCCGACCCCTGCGCGCTGCCCAAGGCGGTGAAGAACCCCACCGAGCAGGCGGGCGCCCGCGCCGCCCATGCCTCGGACGCAGTCGCGCTGATCCGGTTCCTGCATTGGCTTGCCGGCGCCGCCGGCGCGGCCACCGAAGCCGAGGCCGCGGCGCGGCTGCTGGCATTGCGCGCCGAACGCCCCGGCTTCCGCGGCGAGAGCTTCCCCGCCATCTCGGGTGCCGGCGAGCACGGCGCCATCATCCACTATCGCGTTACCCCGGAAACCGACCGCCCGATCCGCCGCAACGAGGTCTATCTGATCGATTCCGGCGCCCAGTTCCCCGAGGGTACCACCGATGTCACCCGCACCGTCTGGACCGGCCCCGACCCGGCGCCGGCGCCGCTTCGGGCGCATGCCACGCTTGTGCTGAAGGGCCATATCGCGGTCGCCACCCTGGTGTTCCCCGAGGGGCTGACCGGGGTCGCCATCGACGCCTTCGCCCGTCGCGCGCTGTGGCAGGCCGGGCTCGATTTCGACCACGGCACCGGGCACGGGGTGGGCAGCTTCCTCTCGGTCCACGAGGGGCCCGTCAGCCTGTCGCGGTTGGCCCGCCCGGTGCCGCTGGCCGCCGGCATGATCCTGTCCGACGAGCCGGGCTTCTACCTGTCCGGCCAGTACGGCATCCGTCACGAGAACCTGCTGCTGGTCCAGCCCGCCCTGCCGGACGCGTCGCGCCGGTTCCTGGGCTTCGAGACCCTCACCCTGGCCCCGTTCGACCGCGCCCTGATCGACCCGGCCCTGCTGGACGCCGGAGAGCGCGCTTGGCTCGACGCCTATCACGCCCGGGTGCTGGCCGAGGTGGGGCCGGCGTTGCCGGAAGATGCTCGGGCCTGGCTCGCCCGCGCCTGCGCGCCGCTGCCGGGATGACGCCCGAACGGTCGGTCAGCCCCAACCGCGCCTGGCTGCCCGGCGTGGATCAGATGCGCGCGCTGCTGGCGCTGCTGGTGCTGTTCTATCACGGCTACCTGCTGTTCTCGGCGCGGCTGATCGAGCACGCCGATTTCGTCGTCGCCGACTGGCCGCGCACGCGTAACCCGCTGCTGGCGGTGATCGCCGAGGGCCATACCGCGGTGGCCGGATTCATGGTGCTCAGCGGGTTCATCTTCGTCCAGGGCACCGCCGGGCACGAGGTGCGCTACGGCGCCTTCCTGCGCAACCGGCTGCTGCGCATCTACCCGATGTATCTGCTGGTGGTGGTGTTCTCCCTGAGCGCCGGCCAGGGGACGTTCTCGCTGGCGCGCCTGGCGCTGCTGGTGCTGCCGCTCGACAACTACGCCGCCCCGGTCGGGCCGCTCTCGGCGGTGGCCTGGACGGTGGCGGTGGAGTTCCAGTTCTATCTGCTGTTCCCGCTGCTGCTGCGGCTTGCGGCGGCGGAGGGGGAGGCTTGGCTCGCCCGCGCCATCCTGCTGGCAGTGGTGCT
>DAHWNE010000410.1 GCA_027340195.1 Acetobacteraceae bacterium
ACGGCCGCCGGCTGCTGGTGATCCATGGCGATGCGTTCGACAGCGTGGTGCGCTACGCGCGCGGCCTGGCGCTGCTGGGGGACGGCGCCTACGCGGCGGCGCTGGTGCTCAACCGCTGGTTCAACGCCCTGCGGCGGCGGCTGGGCTATCGCTACTGGTCGCTGTCGGCCTGGGCCAAGCGGCAGGTGAAGCAGGCGGTGAAGGCAATCGACCGCTTCGAGACCGCGCTGGCCGGCGAGGCCCGCCGGCGCGGGCTGGACGGGGTGGTCTGCGGGCATATCCACCACGCCGAGATGCGCCGCGTCGGCGAGGTGCTGTACATGAACGACGGCGACTGGGTGGAGAGCTGCACCGCGCTGGTGGAACACCACGACGGGCGCCTCGAGCTGATCGACTGGGCGGCGCGGCGCGGGTTCTCCTTCGCCCTGCCACGCGGAGCGGACGTGTCCGGCGTTGCCTGACGGGACCGTCATGGGCGGCTGGCGCATCCTGATCGTTTCGGATGCGTGGTTTCCGCAGGTCAACGGCGTGGTCCGCACCCTGGCCACCGTGGCCGGGGAGCTGCGCGCGATGGGCCATACGGTGGACGTGATCGGCCCGGATCGGTTCCGCACCCTGCCGTGCCCCACCTATCCCGATATCCGCCTGGCGCTGCGCCCGTCGCGGCGGCTGGCCGAGATGATCGCCGCGTTCCGCCCCGATGCGCTGCACATCGCCACCGAAGGCCCGCTGGGGCTGGCGGCGCGGCGCTGGGCGCGACGCTCCGGCGCCCGCTTCACCACCGCCTTCCACACCCGCTTCGCCGAATATCTGCGCGCGCGCACCGGGATGCCGCTGCGGCCGAGCTATGCCTGGCTGCGCCGTTTCCACCGCGCCGCCGCCGCCACCATGGTCGCCACCGACAGCCTGCGCGCCGAGCTCGCCGGGCGCGGCTTCGGCGGGCTGGTCGCCTGGTCGCGCGGGGTGGACACGAGCCTGTTCCACCCGCAACCGGGGACCGATTTCGGCCTGCCGCATCCGGTGTTCCTGTATGTGGGGCGGGTGGCGGTGGAGAAGAACATCGGGGCGTTCCTCGACCTCGATCTGCCCGGGTCGAAGCTGGTGGTGGGCGACGGGCCGCAGCTGGCGCGGCTGGCGCGGCGCTATCCGGCGGTGCGGTTTGCCGGGCGGCTGGAAGGGGCGGCGCTGGCGGCGGCCTATGCCGGGGCGGATGTGTTCGTGTTCCCCTCCCGCACCGATACCTTCGGGCTGGTGCTGCTGGAGGCGCTGGCCTGCGGCACGCCGGTGGCGGCCTTCCCGGTCACCGGCCCGCGCGACGTGCTGGGCACGGCGCCGGTGGGGGTGTTGGACTGGGATTTGCGCGCGGCGGCGCTGCGGGCGCTGACGCTCGACCGCGCCGCCTGCCGGGCCTTCGCGGAGGGATTCTCCTGGCGCGCTTCGGCCGAGACCTTCTTGTCGCGGCTGGTGCTGACCCGGTGAGCCGGTCAGGGCGTGGTGGGAATCTCCCGGTAGACGTTGCGGATGGAGCGGATCCAATGCTTTTTGGTCGCATTGGTCCACGGCGTGCCGGCGAGGAGCTTCTTGTATGCCTCCGATTCCAGCACCTCGGGGGATTCGAGGTCGTAGAGCGCGAGATATTTCGGCTCTCCCTCGATCGCGACGAAGCGGCGGGCGTTGAGGAAACCGGGGACCGAGAGGCGTTCGGGGACGTGTTCCTCGTTGTACCAGCGGTTGAAATCGGCTTCGTGCTCGGGCTCGACCTCGATCATCACCAGCAGCAGGCCCTTGGGCATGGGTTCCTCCTTGGGGGGTTCTGGCGGATGGTAGGCGGGTTGGCGGAGGCAGGACAATGCGCGTCGCGTTCCTTGGCGTGGGCCACTGGCACATCCCGTTCTACCTGGACCCCTGCCTCGCCCTGCCGGGGGTGACGGTGGTCGGCGTCACCGACCCCGATCCGGCCAAGACCGCGCGCGTGGCCGCCCGCGCCGCCTGCCCCGGCTTCCCGGACGAGGCCGAGCTGCTCGCCGCCGCAAGCCCGGATTTCGTCTTCGTGCTGGGGCGGCATTGCGACATGGCCGCCTCGGTCCGCCGGGTCATCGCCGCGAAAATCCCCTTCGCGGTGGAGAAACCCGCCGGTCTCACCGCGGCCGAGGTCGCCGGTCTCGCCCGCGACGCCGGCAGCTTGTTCGCCGCCGTGCCGCTGGTGTTCCGCGACAGCGCCCTGCACCGCGCCATCGCGGGGCCCGTGCGCATGGCCTCGTTCCGCTTCATCGGCGGGCCGGTCAGCCGCTACCTCGCGGAAGAGTGCGGCTGGATGCTGCGCCAGGGCGAAGCCGGCGGCGGGGCGTTGCTGAACCTCGGCATCCATTTCCTCGATCTCTGCCTGGCGCTTTGCCCCGAGGCGCGGGTGATCGGCGCCACCCGCGCCCGCTTCACCCCGGGCTGCGAGGTGGAGGAATACGCCAACGTCCTGCTGGAAGGCGGCGAGGCGCGGCTGGCGGTGGAGACCGGCTATCTGTTCCCGGCGCCGCACTCGGTGTTCGACCTACGCTATTCGCTGCGCGACGCCGAGCGGTATTATTCCGTAAGCAGCCCGGATGCGCTGGACATCACCGACCTCGCCGGACACCGGCAAACGGTGCCGATGCCGACCATCAACGCGCCGATGTATCCGGGCTTCGTCGCCGATGTGCTGGCGCGCGCCGCCGCCGGGGGCGCCCCGGTGGTGGGGCTGGCCGCGCTCGCCCGCGCGCTGGCGCTGGTGGAAGCCGCCTACGCGCTGGCCCCGATCACCCCGTCCTCGCGCAGCGCTGCGATCTCGGCGGGGGAAAACCCGGAGTCCGCCAGCACCTGATCGGTGTCCGCCCCGCGCTTCGGCGCCACCCGCGC
>DAHWNE010000431.1 GCA_027340195.1 Acetobacteraceae bacterium
GAACACCGCGAGCCGCAGCACCGACTGGATACCCAGCGTGCCGCGGTCGATGGCGCGCGCCAGCCCGCCGGTCTGCCGGTCCAGATGAAAACGCAGCGACAGCGCGTGCAGATGGCGGAACGTCTTCAAGGCCACGCGGCGGGTGGCGTTGAAGACGTTCCGCCATCTGCACGCGCTGTCGCTGCGCTTTCATCTGGACCGGCAGACCGGCGGGCTGGCACGCGCCATCGACCGCGGCACGCTGGGTATCCAGTCGGTGCTGCGGCTGGCGGTATTCAACGTGGTGCCGACCATCTTCGAGATCCTGATGGTCACCGCCATCCTGTGGGACGTATTCGACTGGCGGTTCGCCTCGCTGACGTTCGTGGCGGTGGCGCTGTATCTGGGCTTCACCCTGGCCTTCACCGATCTGCGGGTGAAGATCCGCCGCCGCATGAACGACTCCGACAACGAGGCGCGCGGCAAGTCGGTGGACAGCCTGCTGAACTACGAGACGGTCAAGTATTTCGGCAACGAGGCGCACGAGGCGCGCCGGTTCGACGGCGCGCTGGCCGCCTACGAGAAGGCGGCGGTGCGCAGCCAGGTTTCGCTGAACATGCTGAACCTGGGGCAAGCCGTCATCATCGCCGTGGGGCTGGCCGGGATCATGCTGCTGGCCGCGCGTGGGGTGGCGGCGGGGCAGATGAGCGTGGGCAAGTTCGTGGTGGTGAACACCTACATGATGCAGCTCTACCAGCCGCTCAATTTCCTCGGCTTCGTCTATCGGGAGATCAAGCAGGGGTTGGTGGACATGGAGAACATGTTCGGGCTGCTGAAGGTGCCGCCCGAGGTGGCCGACGCGCCCGGCGCGCCCGCGCTGCGCGCATCGGGCGGCGCGGTGCGGTTCGAGGGCGTGCAGTTCGGCTATCGGCCCGACCACCCGATCCTGAAGGGCCTCGACCTCGCGATTCCGGCCGGACGCACCCTGGCGGTGGTGGGTCCCACGGGGGCCGGCAAATCCACCCTCTCGCGGCTGCTGTTCCGCTTCTACGACCCCACCGCCGGACGCATCCTGATCGACGGGCAGGACATAAGGTCGGTGACCCAGGAGAGCCTGCGCGCGGCGATCGGGGTGGTGCCGCAGGATACGGTGCTGTTCAACGACACCATTCGCTACAACATCGCCTACGGCCGCCCCGACGCCAGCCAGGAGGCGATCGAGCACGCCGCACGGCTGGCCCAGGTGCATGATTTCGTGATGCGCCTGCCCGACGGCTACGATACCATGGTGGGGGAACGGGGCCTGAAGCTGTCGGGCGGGGAAAAGCAGCGGGTGGCGATTGCGCGCACCATCCTGAAGAACCCGCCGATCCTGATCCTGGACGAGGCCACCAGCGCGCTGGACACCCGCACCGAGCGCGAGATCGGCGCGGCGCTGGCCGCCGCCGCGCGCCACCGCACCACCCTGGTGATCGCGCACCGGCTGTCCACCGTGGTCGATGCCGATGAGATCGTGGTGCTGGTGGACGGCCAGGTGGCCGAGCGCGGCACCCATGCGGCGCTGCTGGCCGCCCGCGGCACCTATGCGCGGATGTGGGCGTTGCAGGCGGTGGACGCCGAGACCTCACCCGTCGCCGAACCGGCCGAGGCGGCCGGTTGATCCGAAGGAACACGCCGATGCCCGAGCTCCCCGCCGAACCCACCGAGACCCAGCTCAGCCACGCCGGGGCGGTCACCGACAAGGCGATCGAATACATGATGGGGCAGAACCTGCCGCCGCTGGCCATCGCCTCGGCGCTGCTGGGCGGGGCGGTGACGTTGCTGGCGCGGTCGGTGTCGGAAGCCGCCGCGATCGGCGCCCTGACCAACGCGATCGCCAGCATCCGCGCCGGCGATCTGCGCGACCCGGGATAGCGGGAGCGGGTCACCACCCAAGCGGGTGACCGAAAAGCCAGCCCTGGCCATAGCCCACGCCCAGGGCGCGCATCAGGTCGCACTGCGCCTCGGTCTCGATCATCTCGGCGATCAGGGCGGCGCCGGCGGCGTGGGCCGCTTCGATCATGCTGCCCAGGATGGCGCGGTCGCGGCCCCCGGCGACCGCCCGCTGGACGAAGCCGCCATCCAGCTTCACGAAATCGGCGCGTAGTTCGCGCAGGTAGCGGAACGCGGCCCCGCCGGCGCCGAAATCGTCCAGGCACACCGGCACGCCGGCGGCGCGCAGCTGGCGCAGCGTCTCCGCCGCCTCGGCCAGATTGTCGATCTCGGCGGTCTCGGTGAACTCGATCAGCAGCGCGCCGCCGCCATGCGGGCGCAGCAGCGCCAGCAGCGTCTCCCGGAACACCGGGCTTTGCAGCGACAGGCCGGAGATATTGGCGGCCACCGGCGCATCGGGGCGCTCGGTCAGCCGGGCCAGAACCGCCCGCAGCACCGCGAGGTCGAGCGTCTCGGCCAGCCCCACCGCTTCGGCGATGGTGACGAATTCCTGCGTGCCGCGCGGGCCGGCGATGGCCGGATCCGGGCGCAACAGGGCTTCGTAATGGTGCAGGCTGCGGTCGGACAGCGCCACCACCGGTTGCAGGGCGAGGCGGAAATGCCCCCCGCTGATGGTGCGGCGAACCGCCTCGGCCTCCGCCCCGGTGGCGGCCACGAGCCCGGCGAGACCGGCACCGAACCCCCCGGGGGCGATCCCGTCCCCGGTGAACCGCTGCAACGCGAGGCGGATCGCCCGCACCGCCTGGCCCGCGGACAGACCCGCCCGGTCGAGCGCGATGCTGCCGCCGCGGACCTGGCCCGGCTCGCCCCCGGCGGCGACGACCAGGGTTTCCACCGCCGCCACCAGCGCCGGCAGCACGGGGCCGTCATCGGTCAACACGCCGAACCGGCCGGGGGCCAGGCGGCTGACCGCGTGCGCGCCGGGCAGGGTTTGCAGCGCAGCCGCCGGGTCGGGCGCGGATTCGGGCAGTTGCAGCAGGTTGAGCGTGCCGCGCGCGCCATCCCGCACCCGTGCCTCGAGCGCGTGGCGAAACCCGAGGTCGGCCTCCGCCCCTGGGGCGGGCGGGGGGGATCGCTGCGGCAGCGGGCCAAGGCTGAGGCAGAGCGCGGGCTCGCCGCCGGGCAGCGACAGCGCCGAAAGCGCGAAGCGGCTGCGGGCAGGGTCCGCCAGCCGCACCTCGATCGGGGCGACGCGGCCGATGCGGGCGGTGGCGCGGAGCACGGCATCGAGGGTCTCGTGATACTCCGGCGCCAGGAGTTCGGCGATCGGGCGGCCGAGCATCGCCTCCGCCGCGCGACCGAAGCGGGCCGGGTAGGCGCCGGCCGCCCAGGCGATGCTGTGGTCGGGGGCGACCACGGCCAGGAGTTCGGCCGGGGCAAAGGCGAAGGCGAGCAGCCGGTCGCGGGAAAGCGGCGGCATCATCGGGGGGCGTCCGCGCGGGGTGTGGGCGCGGAGCGTGCCGGGGAGGGGTTAACCTTGGGTTGAAGACGGATCGGGCGCGCCCCGGGGGACCGGAGCGCGCCCGCAGCCCGATCGTCAGGCCGCCGTCAGGTGATCAGATGCCCGCCGGTGTTGCCGACATAGCCCACCAGCTTCACGCTGCCGATGGTATCCCCGAGGCTCATGCCGTGGCCGGAGGCGGTGCTCAGCGTCATCGTCTCGATCGGCTGCTGGCCGGCGAGGAACGCGGCCTGGCTGGTGAACACGAAGCCGTAGAGCTCGGCGCCCGCGGCGGTGGAGAAATGGTTGGTCGCCGAGGAGTTGGCGGTGTTGGTCAGGGGGTTGATCGTCGCGTCGGCGAAGATGTTCCCCCCGGCCTTCACCGAGCCTTCGAAGTAGATCTGGCTGTTGGTGGCGAACGGGTTGGAGTTGTTGCTGAACTCCATGAAGGCGAGGCTGTTGGCGTTGCCGCCGGTGACGGTGGCGAGCGCGGTGCTGCCCTGGGCGAGCGAGACGGTGTTGCCCGGGTTGTAGGTGAACTCCAGCGTGTCCGGGCTGCCGTAGAGGGTGGGCAGGTTGCCGGTGGGCGCGGTGCCGTTGAGCGAGATACCGCTGTTGCAGGCGTTGCTGGAGGTGATGGTGGTGCAGCAGCCTCCGCTTCCGCCGCCTGATCCGCCGCCGGAGCTGGAACCGCTTCCGGTCACACCTTCGGCACCGCTGTTGGCCGCGTTGTCAATGATGGTGCCGTTCTGGTCACCGAACACATCGACCCGCAGGTTCACCGGCGAGGTGATGGTGACCGGCGCGATGTTCGACCCCGTGCCCCCGAACAGGCTGGCCAGCGAGCCGTTGTAGGTCAGGTCGATCGCCGCATGCTCGGCGGTCGGGAAGCTGATCCCGTTCACCTGCCCGTTGGCGATGCCGCCGATGCTGCTGGGGAACCCGTCCGCCGCGCTGGTGGAGAAATCGGACGCGGAGAAGGTGACCGTTTCCGACCCCACCGTCATGGTGATGGTTTGGTTGCCCAGGCTGGCGACATCGCTGGCCGAGGCGCTCACGACCAGCAGCACGCTGTCGGCGCAGGAAGCCTTGGGGCCAGTGAACAACTCCGACGTCGCACCGCTTGCGACCGTCACCGGCCCATCGGTGAAGGTCGCCGCCGCCGCCGGGCCGAACT
>DAHWNE010000446.1 GCA_027340195.1 Acetobacteraceae bacterium
CGGGGGTACATCTGTCGGCCGATCTCGCCGGCGGCTATCCGAAGCAGATCCATGATTCCGCCGCCCTGACCGGCACCTGGCGCGGGTTCGACTACGCGCTGGTGGCGCAGAACGAATCGATGCGCGGGTTCGATACCACCCCGCAGCGCATGTCGATCTACACCGGCACCCCGCAGGGGTACCGCGACTACCTGGGCACGCTGAACCTGGGCTACACGCCGGTGACGGGGACCCGATTCTCCCTCCTGCTGCGCGCGCGGCAGGCGGTGTTCGGCTTCAACGCGCTGGGCAGCCCCACCTATGACGTGGCCAATTCCACCGGGCGGGACGCGACCCTGCTCGGGCGCATCGGCGTGAAATCCCTGCTCGCCGACGGCGTGTGGCAGACCGGGCTGTTCCTCGGCCGGCTGCAGGACGACCGCCGCTACACCGAGCCGCTGCTGCCCGGCGATCCGAACCAGGCGTTCAACGATTCGCGCTATCACGGCTACCGCACCGATCTGCAGTGGAACAACACGCTGTTCCTGTCCGATCTCTGGGCGCCGTCCTGGCTGGACCGGGCAACCGCCACCTTCGGCTACGAGCGGACCGCCGACAGTGCCAAGGTGCGGATCAATTCCTCCTCGGACGGGTTTCCCTACCAGAGCAGCGCGGACGCGGCGATGACCGACACCGCCGAATACGCCGGGCTGCAAGGCCGGCTATGGCGGGCGGTCACCCTCACCGCCCAGCTGCGCCACGACGCGGTGCTGAACGATCACGCCACCACCTGGCGGGTGGGCGCGGAGTGGAACGTGGTGGCGCTGCGCACCCGCCTGCACGCCGCCTTCGGCACCGCCTTCCGCGCGCCCTCTCTGTTCGACCGTTACGGAGTGGATTCATACGGCTATGTGGGCAACCCGAATCTGCAACCGGAATCCGCGCAAGGCTGGGAGGTCGGTTTCGTCACCACCCTGCCCGGCCTCGGCCAGAAGGACCTCGTTCGCTTCGGCGCCACCTATTTCAACGAGCAGGTGAACAACCTGATCGTGGCGGTGTTCACCCCGATCGACACGGCGGAGAATATCGGCTCGGCGCATATCCAGGGGGTCGAGACCACGGTGTCGCTACACCCCGCCGGCTGGCTGCGGCTGGACGGGAGCTGGACCTACACCCAGCCCGAGAATGCCGATACCGGGGAGTTGCTGTTGCGCCGGCCACAGAACACCGCCGCCGGGCGTGCGATCATCACCCCGCTACCGCGGCTGTCGATCGTGCCGGAAGTGGATTTCACCGGTGCGTTCCAGGACTACCTGAACGACAATTCCGGGTTCAGCACCGGCGCCATCGGCACGTCCGGCCAGGGGCTGATCGTCAATCTGACCATCAGCTACCGGGTCAACCGCAACATCACGATCTATACCAATGCCACCAACCTGTTCGATTCGCGGTTCGAGCCGGTGAACGGCTACCAGATACCGGGCGCGCAGGCGATCGCCGGCATCCGGGTGCATCTGTAGCGGTGTGGCGGGGCGCGCCGGCCGGCGCGTCCCGCTACAGCAGATCCCCCACCGCCTCCCGATACCGCCGCAGGGCCTCGATATGATCGCTCAGCCCCCGCCCGGCAATCCGCACATGCCCGCCGCGGCCGTGCGTGCTGGCTAGTGTCACATGGCTCACCCCGGCGCGCTTCCAGAACAGAAACTCCTCCCGCCAGTCCTTCTCGGTCCCTGCCCCGGTGGAGGTCCAGATTTCGATCCCCAGTGCCGCCGGATCGCGCCCCGCCGCTTCGGTCAGCCGGCGCAGCTTGTCGAACTGCGCTTGCGCCTCCGCCCCGGCCGGATGCGCGAGCATCATCCAGCCGTCGCCGAAACGGGCGATACGCTGCAAGGTGTTCTCGTGATGCCCGCCGAACCATACCGGCACCCGCCCGCCGGGTGGCCGCGGGTTGATGCCGGCATCCTCGATCCGATGGTATTTCCCGGAAAACTCGACATGCGGCGCCGCCCATAGCGCCTGCATCACCTCCACCTGCTCCTCCGACCGCCGGCCGCGGTTGTGGAAATTCTCGTTCAGCCCGGTGAACTCCACCGGGTTCCAGCCCACCCCCACGCCAAGCCGGAACCGCCCCTCGCACAGCACCGCCAGCGACGCCGCCTGCTTGGCCACCAGCACCGCCTGACGCTGCGCCAGGATCAGCACGCCGGTCGCGAACTCCAGCTTCGTCACCCCGGCCAGGAAACCGAACATCACGAACGGATCATGGAAGAAATCGGCCGAGGTATTGCGATCGCGCGGCCAGTCCGGGCGCGAGGCCACGTTCACCCCCAGCACGTGATCCGCCGCCAGCAGATACCGATACCCGTATTCCTCCGCCGCCGCCGCGAAGCTGCGCAGCGCCGACGCGCTGCCATGGATGTCGTTCTGCGGAATCATCGCCCCGAGTTGCATCGAATCCTCCTATTGCCCGATCGTCAGTTCGAACCGCGTCATCTGGTCCAGATCGTCGCCGTACCATGCCGTAATCGCGGCCTCCCGCTTGCCCACAAACTCCGGCCGGCCGTCGCGCAGCACCATCGGCAGGTCGTGGCCAGGCACCAGCAAGGTGCCGGGACGCCGGCGCCACAATTCCCACATCGCCTCGATCGAGCCGGCCGTCACCGCGGGATCGTAGGTCATATCGGCGGTGCGGGTCAGCAACTCGACCCGGTTCTTGGCCGCATCGCCGGTGAAGATCACGTCGCGCTCCGCCCCCGACAGCACGAACATCAGGTGCCCCGGCGTGTGGCCCGGCGCGGCCAGCGCGACCATCCCCGGGATCACGCTCTGCCCGGCGCGCAGCCGGCGCAGCTGCGGGCTGCCGGCCAGTTCGCGCACATAGAGTTCCGGCACCGGCGTGCGGCCCCAGGGTTCGCGCACCGCCCAGTCCAACTCCCCCTCGCCGATCCAGACCGTAGCGCGAGGAAACAACACCCAATTGATGGCGTGGTCGTGATGCGAATGGGTCAGGATGACATCGGTCACGTCCGCGGGGGTCAGCCCATGACGATCGAGGCCCGCGATCAGGTTGGCGCGATGGCTGAACGTTCCGACATCGATCAGCGCCACATGGCCGTTGCCGCGCAGCAGCACGATGGTGCTCCAGCCCAGCCCGCCGTGACACACCGACTTGCCCGGATAACCCTGCACCAGAATATCCAGCTGGTAGTCTTCCATTCCCGTCCCCTTTGGTTCCATCTTCGGCCATGCCTAGCACAGAATTGCTGACGCCGGAGGAGATGGGGGCGGCCGACCGCCTGGCCCCGGTCCCCGGCCCCATGCTGATGGAGGCCGCGGGGCGCGCCGTCGCCCGCGCCGTTGCCGCCCGCTTCCGCCCCACCCGCACCCTGGTGCTGTGCGGGCCGGGCAACAACGGCGGCGACGGGTACGTCGCCGCCCGCATCCTGGCGCAGCGCGGCTGGCCGGTGGCGGTCGCCGCGCTGGCGCCCCCCCGCGCCGGCACCGACGCCGCCGGCGCGGCGGCGGCCTGGCA
>DAHWNE010000449.1 GCA_027340195.1 Acetobacteraceae bacterium
GAAGGTCGGGTCGTTGCCGATCGACAGCACGATATGGCCGTCGGCGGTGGGGAACACCTGGTAGGGCACGATGTTCGGGTGCTGGTTGCCCAGGCGCGGCGGGTTCTCGCCGGTGGCCAGATAGTTCATGCCTTGGTTGGCCAACCACGCCACGTGGGTGTCCAGCATTCCGATATCGATCTGCTGCCCCTGGCCGGTGGCCTCGCGGTGCCGCAGCGCGGCCAGGATGCCGATGCAGCCATAAAGCCCGGCGAACAGGTCGGCGACCGGCACGCCCACTTTTTGCGGCATCCCGTCGGGCTCCCCGGTCAGGCTCATCACGCCGCCCATGGCCTGGATCAGGCTGTCATAGCCGGGGCGCGGCGCGTAGGGACCCGTCTGGCCGAAGCCGGTGATGGAACAATAGATCAGCCCCGGGTGTTTCGCGTGCAGCTCCGCATAGCCCAGCCCGTATTTGGCCAGCGCGCCGACCTTGAAATTCTCCACCAGAATGTCGCAGCGCGCGATCAGCGCCCGCGCCAGCTCCTGGCCCTCCGGGGTCGCGATATCCAGCGTGACCGAATATTTGTTGCGGTTCACGCCCACGAAATAGGCGCTCTCCCGGGTGCCGGGCATCAGCGGCGGGGCGAAGCCGCGGGTGTCGTCGCCGGTGCCGGGACGCTCGATCTTGATGACCTCGGCGCCGAGATCGGCCAGCATTTGGGTGCAGGTGGGGCCGGCGAGAACGCGCGTGAGGTCGAACACGCGCAGGCCGCGGAGTGGGCCGGAGGGGGTGGTTTCGGGCATGGCGGGGCCTTGGCTGCGAGGGGACGGCAAAATGGCGGCAGGCGGCGGGACGGCGCAAGGGGGCGGCGTCGCGGCGTGTCGGACGTTGATCCATGTCATTGTGGCCCCAGCCCAGGGACCTAACCTGCCGCCCCGAGGAGGGATCTGCCGGGCCGACCGAACGATCGCTGGTTCGCCACCATGGGAATCGGCAATCTGGGCAAGATCGGCGGCAAGACCGCTTCGCTCGGAGAACTCTACGGCGACATGGCGGGCGCGTGGGCGCGGGTGCCGAGCGGGTTCGCGCCCACCGCGACCGCCGACCGCCGGACGCTGACCCCTGCCGGAGCGTGGCCGCATCTCCATGCGCTGCCCGACAAGCGGGGCGTGACCCATCTGCCGGGCCTGGCGCGCGCCGCCGGCGCCGCCATGGTCGGCCGATTCAGCCGTTGCTTCCCGCCGCTCGATCAGTTGCTCGGGTTCATCGCTCCCGGGGACAACGTCCTTGCGACCCATCCGGTTGGGGGTAGCGCAACTTTGTCAACAAAATCTTGTGTCGGCGCCCCCCCCGAATCGCGTTGACCGCAGGCCGCGCCCCCGTTACCCCTTCCCGCCGTGTCCAGCACCGCCCCCACGATGATGCTTCGAGTCCGCGGCCGGTCCTTCATGGCCCTGGTGCTTGCGCCCGAACCGCCGCTCCCGGCCTGGCTCGGCGCATTGGACGCACAGATCGCCCGCGCCCCTGGCTTCTTCGACGGCCGCCCGGTGCTGATCGATCTCGGCGCCCTGCCGCCCGAGCAACCCGACGTCGCCGGCCTGCTGCAATCCCTGGCCGACCGGGGCATTCGCATCATCGGCACCGAGGGCGCGCATAAATCCTGGGCCGGCGTCTCCCGCTGGGGCGGCAGCCTCGGCCCGCCGCCGCCGCCCGGCGCCGCCCCGGCGCGTGGCGGTCGGCCGGTGGAAATCCCGGATGCCCCGAAGCCGGTTCCCGACGCCCCGCCCGCGGCGGCGCCGGCGCTGCTGATCGATCGCGCGGTCCGCTCCGGCCAGCAGATCGTCCACGAAGCGGGCGATGTCACCGTGCTGGGCGCGGTGGCCTGGGGGGCGGAGATCATCGCCGGCGGGTCCATCCATGTCTATGGTGCGCTGCGCGGCCGGGCGATCGCGGGCCTCGGCGGCAACCGGGCCGCGCGCATCTTCTGCCGCCGGCTGGAAGCGGAGCTGCTGGCGATCGACGGGGTCTATCGCACCGCCGAGGACCTCGATCCCGCGCTGGCCGGCCGCCCCGCGCAGGCCTGGCTCGAGGCGGAGTCGATGCTGCTCGGCCCGCTCGACTGAATGACAGGGAAAGGAAACGACGCGATGGCACAGGTGGTGGTGGTCACCTCGGGCAAGGGAGGGGTCGGCAAGACCACCTCCACCGCGGCCCTCGGCGCCGCGCTCGCCCAGGGCGGGGAGAATGTGGTGGTGGTCGATTTCGACGTCGGCCTGCGCAACCTCGACCTGGTGATGGGCGCCGAACGGCGGGTGGTGTTCGACCTGGTCAACGTGGTGCAGGGCGACGCCAAGCTGGCGCAGGCGCTGATCCGCGACAAGCGGCTCGAGAACCTGTCCCTGTTGCCGGCCTCGCAGACCCGCGACAAGGACGCGCTCACCTCGGAAGGGGTGGAGCGGATCATCGGCGAGCTGCGCGAGAAATTCGACTGGATCCTGTGCGACAGCCCGGCCGGGATCGAGCGCGGAGCCACCTTGGCGATGCGTCACGCCGATCAGGCGGTGGTGGTGACCAACGCGGAAGTCTCCTCGGTGCGGGACTCCGACCGCATCATCGGCCTGCTCGATTCCAAGACCGAGAAGGCCGAGAAGGGCGGGCGGATCGACAAGCACCTGCTGCTCACCCGCTACGACGCCGCCCGCGCCAGCCGCGGCGAGATGCTGAAAGTGGAAGACGTGCTGGAGATCCTGTCGATCCCGCTGCTGGGGATCATCCCGGAAAGCCAGGACGTGCTGCGCGCCTCCAACCTTGGCGCGCCGGTGACGCTGGCCAGCCCGGGCTCGGTGCCGGCACGCGCCTATGCCGACGCCGCGCGTCGTCTCAAGGGCGAACAGATCCAGCTGGTGATGCCGGCGCCCGAGTCGCGCGGTTTCCTGGGCAAGCTGTTCGGACGGAGGGCGGTGGCGTGAACCTGCTGACGCTGTTTCGCCGGCGCCCCTCCGCGCCCGTCGCGCGGGAACGGCTGCAGGTGCTGCTGGCGCATGAGCGCGTGGTGGTCGGCGGCTCCGACCTGATCGCGGTGCTGCAGGAGGAGATCCTGGCCGTCATCGCCAAGCATGTCGCGCTGGACCGCGACAAGGTGCAGATCAAGCTCGATCGCGGCGACCCGGTCTCCACCCTCGAGATCGACGTGGAAGTGCCAAGCCTTCCAAGCCTGCCGCGCCGGCGCGACGGCGGATTGGCCGCCGCCCGCCCATGACGCGACCGCCGCCCGGAACCCGCGCCGGATACCGCTGGTTCCACGACATCACCACCCGCTGGATGGACAACGACGTCTTCCGGCACGTGAACAACGTGAACTACTTCTCGTTCTTCGACACCGCGGTGACCTATTTCGAGATGTCGCGCGGGGTGGTCGATCTGCTGGACGGGGCGGTGCATTGCGTGGTCGCGGAAGTCGCCTGCCGCTATCACAGCTCGGTGGCCTGGCCGGACCGGGTCACGGTGGGGGTGCGGGTGGCGCGGCTGGGCGGCAGTTCGGTGCGCTACGAGCTCGGCGTGTTCCGCAATGACGAGGACGTGGCCGCCGCCGAAGGGCATTTCGTGCATGTGTTCGTGACCCGCGGGGACCAGCGGCCGACGCCGATCCCGCCGGCGTCACGGGAGATTCTGCAAGCCATCGCGGTCTGAGCCGCGTCACGGAGGGAACCGACATGGATCTGGGCATCAGGGGCCGCAAGGCCATCGTTTGCGCGGCGAGCAAGGGGCTCGGGCGCGCTTGCGCGTTCTCGCTGGCGCGGGAAGGGGTGGATCTGGTCATCACCGCCCGCGGCGCCGAGGCGCTGGAGGCGACGGCAGCCGAGATCCGCGCCGCCACCGGAGTGAAAGTGACGGCGGTCACCGGCGACATCGCCACCGAGGCCGGCCGCGCCGCGGCCCTGGCCGCCTGCCCGGAACCCGACATCCTGGTGAACAACGCCGGCGGTCCGCCGCCCGGGGATTTCCGCGACTGGGGGCGTGACGACTGGATCAAGGCGGTGGACGCCAACATGCTGGCCCCGATCTTCCTCATCAAGGCGGTGGTGGACGGCATGATCGGCCGCAAATTCGGCCGGATCGTGAACATCACCTCCGCCTCGGTGAAATCGCCGATCCCGCAGCTGGGCATGAGCAACGGCGCCCGCGCCGGGCTCACCGGCTTCGTGGCTGGCCTCGCCCGCCAGGTGGCGAAGCACAACGTGACCATCAACAACCTGCTGCCCGGCCCGTTCCTGACCGACCGGCTGCGCAGCGGCGCGGCCTTCGCGGCGCAGAAATCCGGCCGTCCGGTGGACGAGGTGCTGGCCGAGCGCGGCAAGGAGAACCCCACCGGCCGCGTCGGCGATCCCGCCGAGTTCGGCGAGGCCTGCGCATTCCTCTGCGCCGCGACCTCGGGCTACATCGTCGGCCATAACCTGCTGCTGGACGGTGGGGCGTTCAATTCGTCGATCGCGTAGCCGCGGACCGCGGGCCGGTGTAGATGTCAGGGATCATGGCCGGTCCGAACCAGGATTTTGCCCTCTGGACCCGCGCGCAGGCCGCGGCACTGCGTGCCCGGGCGCGCGCGGGGACCAATCTGGCGATCGACTGGGAGCACGTCGCCGAGGAGATCCACGATTTGGGCTGATCGGAACGCCGCCAGCTCGCCAGCCGGATCGGCACCATTCTGGAGCATCTGCTGAAACTGATCGCCTCTCCGGCCGAACTGCGGCGCGGGGGCTGGGAGGCCACGGTGCTGCGCGAGCGCGCCCAGGTGGCCGACCTGCTGGCCGAGAGCCCCAGCCTGCGTCAGGAGGTTCCCGCGATCATCGCTCGCCGGCTGCCGCTGGCGCGGCGTATCGTGGCGCGCGAACTCGCTGCGTATGGCGAGGTGCCGGCCGATCCGCCCGAGCTCGATGAGGCCCGGGTGCTGGGCGAGTGGCTACCCTGACGCCAGCCCATCGAGAAACCGCCGCAGCGCCGGCGCCCATTTCGCCGCGTCCAGCCCCGAGGCCAGATGGCCGAATTCGCTCTCCAGCGGCACGTATTCCGCGCGCACGCCCGCCGCCGCCAGCGCCCCCATCACCTCCGGCGCCAGGCCGGGCGGGAACAGCGTATCGGTCGAGGACAGCACATACATCACCCGCGCCCGGATGGCGCTGAGCCGGGAGGCGACGTCGTAGCGCCCCATTGCCTTGCGCAGGATCACCAGCGAATTCGCATCGAATTGTTCGGCCCAGGCGCGGGCGATGCGGCCCAGTTCGGCCTCCCGCTGGGCCGGGTCGGGGAAGCGCTCCGCCAGCGAGGCCTCCAGCCCGTAGCCGCGCAGCGTCTCGATCCGGAGCGCGGTCAGGGTCTCGGTGACCCCGCCGCGATCGTAATAATCGCCGCCGTTCCAGTTGGGGTCGGCCGCCAGCCGCGCCAGCAGCGGCTCCACCCGCGCCACCGGCGAGCGCAACGCCGTCACCACCGGCACGATGCCGCGCATCGCGGTGGGGAAATCCACCGCCCATTGGAACGCCTGGAACCCGCCGTAGGACGGGCCGACCACCGCGACCAGGTGCCGCACCCCCAGCGCGTCCAGCAACTGCTTCTGGGCGGCGACGATGTCGCTCACGGTGAGCTCGGGGAAGCGCGATCCGTAGGGGCGGCCGGTCGCCGGATCGATGCTGGCCGCGTTGGTGGAGCCGAACGAGGACCCCAGCATGTTCGACGCCACCACGAAGAAGCGGTCGGTGTCGATGGCGCGGCCCGGTCCGACCAGCGCCGCCCAGGAGCCTTCGGAGGCGCTCTCCCCGCCCTCGATCATGCGCGGGCCGGAGGTGTAGCCATGGGTGACCAGGATCGCGTTCGCCCCGTCGGCGGCCAGCCGGCCGCGGGTGAGATAGGCGATCCGCGCCTCCGCCAGCACGCCGCCGAGGCGGAGGGGGAAATCGCGGATGGTATGGAACTGCATCGGCAGCATGTCGGCCCCTATCGCACCAGCTGGAACGCCACCAGCGCGGCCACCATGATCGCCGCCCCCACCGCCTGCAAGCCACTGATGGTTTCGCCCAGCACGGCGATGCTGAGGATGGTGGAGACCACCGGTTCGAGATTCATCACCAGGGCGGTGCGAAAGGCGCCGATCCGCGCGGTGGAGGCGAACAACCCCAGGGTGGACACCGTGCTCGCCACCGCCACCCCCAGGAACGCCGCCCAGCCGATCGGATGACGCGGCAGCTGCCAGGTATCGGTGGCAGCCGCCACCGCCAGCAGCACCAGGGTGGAGGCGATCAGCGAGTACCAGCTGGTCAGCCGCGGGTCCGCCCCCATCAGCCGGGCACGGGTCACCAGCAGCATCACCACGCGACACAGCGCCGCGCCGAACGCGACCGCGATGCCGAGCGGGGCCAGCCCAGCCGGGGCCGCGCCGATCATCAGCGCCAGCCCGGCAAAGGCCACCAGCGCCGCCGCCGCGCCGGCCGCGCCCAGCCGCTCGATCCCGAGCGCCGCGCCGACGATGCCGGTCAGCAACGGATAGACGAAGTAGCTCAGGATCGCGATCGGCACCGGCACCAGCTGGATCGCCTTCAGCACGCCATAGATGTTGGCGGCGTAGAGCACGCCGAGGCCGACCGAGACCATCAGCTGGCGCCGGTCATGGGCGCGCGGCGGCAGCCCCACGCGCAGCCAGCCGGCCAGCATCGCCAGCCCCAGCAGCCCGCGCACCGCGCTCACGGTGAGCGGCGCCGCCCCGTCGCCGAACACGATCTTGCCCAGCACATCGGAGCAGCCGAACGAGACCGCCGCCGTGATGCCGGGGCCGAGGTCGGCGATCCCCGGCCGCTCGGTCACGCCGGATAGCAGCCGGCCTGGCGGGCGCGCTCGCGCACCAGCGCCAGCACCGCCTCGCAGAGCGGCATGGCGTGCCCGGTGACGCCGCCGAGCTCCACCACCGCGCCCAGCAGCGCGTCGATCTCCATCGGCCGGCCGCGTTCGAGATCCTGCAGCATCGAGGTGCGGTGTTCGCCCACCTCGGCCGCGCCGGCGATCCGCTTGTCCACGTCGATGGCGAAGCGGGTGCCCAGCGCCTCGGCCACCGCCTTGGCTTCCAGCATCATGCCGCGACACAGCGCGCGCAGCGCCGGATCGCCGGTGATACGGTCGAGGGTGGCGAGCGTCAGCGCCGAGATCGGGTTGAACGCCAGATTGCCCCACAGCTTCACCCAGATCTCGTCGCGGATGCGCGGGCGGATCGGGGCCTTGAGCCCGGCACCGATCAGCAGCTTCGCCAGCGCCTCGATCCGCGCCGAGCGCGACCCGTCCGGCTCGCCCAGGCTGAACCGGTCGCCGTAGCTGTGGCTGATGACGCCCGGTTCCACCACCTCGGCGGCCGGATAGACCACGCAGCCGATCACCCGCTCCGGCGGCAGGATCTCCCACAGATGTCCGCCCGGATCGACCGCCTCCACCCGCCGGTCACGGAACGGTCCGTCCAGGCCGTGGAAATACCAATAGGGCACCCCGTTCACCCCGGTCACCAGCATCGTCTCCGGGCCGAACAGGCGGGCGATGGCGGGCGCCGCGCCGGGCAGGGAATGGGCTTTCAGGGTGACCATCACCGCGTCCTGCGGCCCCGCCTCGGCGGCGTCGGCGACGCAGCGCGGATGGACGGTGATGGTTTCATCGCCGCTGATGAGCCGCACCCCATGCGCCTGCATCGCCGCCAGATGCGGACCGCGGGCGATGAAGGTCACCTCGGCGGTGCCCGCCGCCGCCAGCTTCGCGCCCAGGAAGCCGCCGATCGCCCCGGCGCCGAAAATGGCGATCCTCATGAAGTCAGGCCAAGCTTCTCGGCCAGCCCGATGCGTTGCAGCTTGCCGGTGGCGCCTTTCGGGATCTCGTCGAGGAACACCACCTTGCGCGGCACCTTGAACTGGGCCAGCCGCTTCGCCGCGAAGTCCCGCAACTCCGCTTCGGTCGCGACGGCACCTTCGGCCAGCACGATGGCGGCCGCGACCTCCTCGCCCAGCATCGGGTGCGGCAGCGCGAAGGTCAGGCATTGCGCGACCGCCGGATGGTCCATCAGGATCGTATCGACCTCGATCGGGCTCACCTTCTCCCCGCCGCGGTTGATGAGCTCCTTGAGCCGTCCGGTCAGGCGCAGATAGCCGGCCTCATCCAGCACCCCCTGATCGCCGGTACGGAACCAGCCGTTGGTGAAGGCGCTGGCATTGGCGGTGGGGTTGTTCTCATAGCCGGCGGTGACGTTGCGTCCGCGGATCACCACCTCGCCCAGCCCGCCCGGCGGCAGCAGGGTGCCGGCCTCGTCCATGATGGCGATCTCGGGTCCGGCGGCGATGCCGACCGAGCCCGCGTAACGCGGCGCCGGCGGCAGCGGGTTGGAGGCCATCTGGTGCGCCGCCTCGGTCATCCCGTAGGCCTCGATCACCGGCACGCCGAAGGTCGCTTCCATCGCCTCCATCACCTGCGGCGGCAGCGAGGCGGAGGAGGAGCGGACGAAGCGCAGCCGCCCGGCCGCGATGGCCGCCTGGTTGCGTGGGGCGAGGCCGAGGATCGCCTGGTGCATGGTGGGCACGGCGGTGTACCAGCTCGGCCGTACCTCGGTGAACCAGGAGAAGAACCGGAACGCGTTGAACCCCGGCGTGCAGGAGACCGCGGCGCCGGCGCCCAGGCTGGCCAGCGTGGCGGCGATCAGCCCGTGGATATGGAACAGCGGCATGATGTTGAGGCAGACGTAGTCGGCGCCGAGCCGCAGCGTCTCGCCGATGTGGAAGGCCGAGGCGGTG
>DAHWNE010000055.1 GCA_027340195.1 Acetobacteraceae bacterium
ATACCACGTGAACTTCCTGCCCAAGGTGAAGATCGAAGTCGTGGTGGCCGCCGACCTCGCCGAGCAGGTCGTCGAGGCGATCGTGAAATCCGCCCACACCGGCAAGATCGGTGACGGCAAGATCTTCGTCATGGACATCGAGCGCGCGGTGCGCATCCGCACCGGCGAGACCGACGCCGCGGCGTTGTAACCCGACTTCCAAATCAACCAGGGAATCCGATACGATGAAGCTCTCCCGACTTGCCTGGGGAACCGCCGGCCTTGTGCCGGCGCTGCTGGCCGCGGCCCCGGCGCTGGCCGACGCGCCGCCCAAGGTGCCGCCGATGAATGCCGGCGATACCGCCTGGATGCTGACCAGCACCGCGCTGGTGCTGATGATGACCGTTCCCGGCCTGGCGCTGTTCTATGCCGGGATGGTACGCAAGAAGAACATCCTCGCCACCATGATGCAGTCCTTCGTGATCTGCTGCATCGTCACCATCACCTGGACGGTGGCGGGCTACTCGCTGGCGTTCACCAACGGCAATCCCTACATCGGCGATTTCTCGCGCTTCATGCTGTGGGGCATGGAGAAGCACTGGGACAAGGCGTTCCTGCTCGGCGGATCGGTCCCTGAGACCATCCCCGAGAGCGTCTTCATGATGTTCCAGATGACCTTCGCCATCATCACCCCGGCGCTGATCGCCGGCGCGTTCGCCGACCGCATGAAATTTTCGGCGCTGTGCATCTTCATGACCCTGTGGTCGCTGCTGGTCTATGCGCCGATCGCGCACTGGGTGTGGAGCTCCGACGGCTGGCTGGGCGCCGGCGTGTTCGGCCTGCCGGGCGCGGCTGATTTCGCCGGCGGCACGGTGGTGCATATCAACGCCGGCATCGCCGGGCTGGTGTGCTGCCTGGTGATGGGCAAGCGGGTCGGTTACGGCCAGGACAACATGGCCCCCTACAACGTATCGTACGCCGTGATCGGCGCCTCGTTGCTGTGGGTGGGCTGGTTCGGCTTCAACGCCGGCTCGGCGGGCGCGGCCAACGGGCGCGCCGGCATGGCGATGGCGGTGACGCAGATCGCCACCGCCGCCGCGGCGCTGGCCTGGATGTTCGCGGAATGGGCCAGCAAGGGGAAGCCCTCGGTGCTGGGCGCGGCCTCCGGCGCGGTGGCCGGGCTGGTCGCCATCACCCCCGCCTCGGGCTTCGTGCTGCCGGGCGCTTCCATCATCATCGGCATCGCCGCCGGCGTGATCTGCTTCTGGTCGGCGACCTCGCTCAAGCACCTGCTCGGCTATGACGACAGCCTCGACACCTTCGGCGTCCATGGCGTGGGCGGCATCGTCGGCGCGCTGCTGACCGGCGTGTTCGCCTACGGCCCGCTCTCGGGCGGGGCCAACAAGGGCGGCCTGCCGCAGTTCGAGGCGCAGGTGATCGCGGTGATGACCACCCTGATCTACAGCGGCGTGATGAGCTGGATCCTGCTGATGGTCACCAAGGCCCTGGTCGGGCTCAGGGTGGATGCCGAAGAGGAGCGCGAGGGTCTCGATCTCGTGCTGCACGGGGAACAGATTTTCTGATCCTCCACCAAGCGGGGCGCCGGGCAACCGGTGCCCCGTTCTGCCGGATGCGTGAGTGAACCAAGCAAGGAGACTGAGAATGCTTCAGGGGAACAGACTGCGATCGGGTTTGTTGCGGACCGCGCTCGTCGCGGGAACGGCGCTGGCCGCGGTGCCGGCGGCCCACGCCTTCAACCCGCCATCGCCGATGAAGATCGACGGCGGCCCGCTCGGCCAGCTGCTGCTCTCGGGCGGTGCCGACGGTTACGCCTATGGGCTGACCGGCGCCGGCAGTTCGTCGAGCCCCGGCCTGCTCGGCACCGACAAGTCGGGCGGGGTGGAGTTCATGAACGGGCTGGTCGAGTTGCAGAAATCCGACGGCCTCATCCAAGGGACCATCGAGGTCGGCAGCACCAACAATTTCGTGATGGGCTCGGCCCCGCACGCGACCTCGGTCACCACCTTCGCCACCGGCCCGCTCTATGCCGCCTACCTTACCCTCGTGCCCAACTCCTATATCAGCATCTCGGCCGGCCATCTCGGGTCGCTGGAAGGCTACGAATCCGGGATCGACTGGAACAACTTCAACGTCCTGACCACCGACATCTTCGAGGTCGAGAACTCGCAGAGCACCGGCGTGCAGGTCACCGGCACCCTGGGCCCGGTCTCCGCCACCGTCCTGTTCGGTGACGGATTCGATACCCAGCAATGGAGCTACATGCAGGCCTCGGCCACCTATACCATCAACAGCAACAACGCCGCGACACTGTTCGGCTCGACCAATATCGCCACCATCGGCGCCGGGGCGCATTTCTACGGCTCCGCCACCACTCCCTATAATTCCAGCTTCGTCGGCTCCGGTCCGGGCAGCGCGGCGCCGTTCGTGAACTCCTCGATGATCGGCGGCTACTACAGCTGGACCATGGGCAATTTGAACGTGGTGCCCGAGTTCCAGTACACCTGGGCCACCAAGACGCCCTCGGTCGGGCTGGCGAAGTTCTCCTCCAATCTCGGGTTGGCGGTGTTTGCCAACTACCAGTTCGGGAAATCGCCCTGGTCGCTCGGCGGCTGGGTGCAGTATTTCAACTCCAACGGTCCGGATGCGTGGTTCCTGAACGCCGGCTCGCAGGGTGTCGGCTTCTCCATCGCCCCCACCTGGCAGGGGAAATACCTGTTCGTGCGCGGCGATATCGGCTTCATCCACCTCAGCAAGGTGGGCGTGCCGGGATCGGCAGCTTATACCGCCAGCGGGAACGAACGCAACCAGGCCACCTTCCTGGTGGAAACCGGCGTGCTGTTCTGAGGGCTTGCGAGGGTGCCGGCCCCTGGTTGATGGGGCGGTATCCCTCGTAATCTTGCCGCTCCCGTCAAGGCCGGCCATGACGGGTGAGGCCGGGAATGACGGGGCAGATCGGGCGGGGCGGGAGAGGGGTGCGATCAGGCGCCGGCCATCGTCATTCCATCCACCCGCACGGTCGGCGCATCCGTCCCGCGCCGGAACACCAGATCGTCCGCCGCCCGCAACGCGGCAAACATCGCCGGCAGGTTCCCGGCAATCGTGATCTCCGCCACCGGCTCGGCCAGCCGGCCGTCGCGGATCAGGAACCCCGCCGCCCCGCGGCTGTAATCGCCGGTGACCTGGTTCACCCCCATCCCGATCAGCTCGGTCACGTAAAGACCCAAACCGATATCGGCCATCAACGCCTCCGGCGACACCGTCCCGGCGGCCAGATACAGATTGCTGGGCGCCGGCCCGGGCGGCCCACCGGTCCCGCGCGCGGCGTGCCCGGTCGAGCGCAGCCCGAGCTGACGGGCGGAGCGTGAATCCAGCAGCCAGCTCGTCAGCACCCCGTCCTCCACCAATGCCCGCGCCGCGGTGGGCGTGCCCTCGCCGTCGAAGCCGCGCGAGCGCAGCCCGCGCACCCGGCGCGGATCGTCGAGGATGCGGATCCCGGGCGCGAACAGCCGCTCCCCCATGCGGTCCTTCAGGAACGAGGTCCCGCGCGCCACCGCGGCCCCGTTGATGGCGCCCGCGAGATGCCCGAGCAGGCTGCCCGCGACGCGCGGCGCATAGACCACCGGCACCACCGCCGTCTTCGGCCGCGTCGGGTTGAGCCGCGCCACCGCGCGCTCCCCGGCCGAGCGCCCGATCGCCTCCGGCGGGTCCAGATCCGCGAGCCAGACCGTGCCATGGTGGTCGTAGTCGCGCTGCATCGCCGTCCCGGCTCCGGCCAGCACCGCCGCCGAGACCGAATGGCCCGTGCGC
>DAHWNE010000062.1 GCA_027340195.1 Acetobacteraceae bacterium
GCCATGCAGATGCTGGTGGCCCCCAACAAGCGCAAGCGGACGATCACGCCCAAGGAGATCGAGGCGGTGATCGCGACCATGGCGCGCATCCCACCGAAGTCGGTGTCGAGCGACGACAAGAAAGCGCTGGGCACGCTGGAGACGGACCTGAAGCGGGTCGTCTTCGGCCAGAACGCCGCGATCGAGAAGCTGGCGTCCGCCATCAAGCTCGCCCGCGCCGGGCTGCGCGAGCCGGAGAAGCCGATCGGCAACTACCTGTTCTCCGGCCCCACCGGCGTCGGCAAGACCGAGGTCGCGCGCCAGCTTGCCGCCACCCTCGGGATCGAGCTGATCCGCTTCGACATGTCCGAATACATGGAACGGCACTCGGTCTCCCGCCTGATCGGCGCCCCCCCCGGCTATGTCGGCTTCGACCAGGGTGGGCTGCTGACCGATGCCATCGACCAGCACCCGCACGCGGTGCTACTGCTCGACGAGATCGAGAAGGCGCATCAGGACCTGTTCAACATCCTGCTGCAGGTGATGGACCACGGGAAACTGACCGACCACAACGGCAAGACGGTCGATTTCCGTAACGTGATCCTGATTATGACCACCAACGCCGGGGCCTCCGACCTGGCGAAGGAAGCGATCGGCTTCGGCCGCGAATCCCGCGTCGGCGAGGACGAGGACGCGATCAAGCGGCTGTTCACGCCGGAGTTCCGCAACCGGCTGGATGCCACCATCGCCTTCGCCGGGCTCACGCCGGAAATCGTCGCCCGCGTGGTGGAGAAATTCGTCATGCAGCTGGAGGCCCAGCTGGCCGACCGCAACGTGACGATCGAGCTCTCCTCGGCGGCGAAGGAATGGCTGTCCGAACGCGGCTACGACCGCCTGTACGGCGCCCGCCCGCTGGCCCGCGTGATACAGGAATACATCAAGAAGCCGCTGGCCGAGGAGCTGCTGTTCGGCCGCCTTACCCGCGGCGGCGCGGTCAAGGTGACGCTGGCCGACGGGAAGCTGGCTTTCGAGGTCGCGGAGGCCCCGCTGCCGGCGCTGCCGAAGCCGGATGACGACACGCCCGATGCGGGCGGGCGGGCCGAGGAAACGGTGGAGTAGCGCCCCCCCGCCTACCCCGCCTTCGCCTTCGGGTCCGGCTTGCTGTCATTGGCCGGCTGCGGGCGGATCACCGAGGTGATGGTCTCGCGCAGCACGGTGACGCGGGTGTTGGGGGCGATGTCCACCTCCACCTCCGACCCCGGCACCAGCTTGCCGGCCTTGTCGGGCACGGTGGAAACCTTCTGCACCACGCCGATGATCCCGCCGCCGGTCACCACCTTGTCGCCGCGCTTGAGCGCGGCGAGGGCGGCGCGCAGCTCTTTCTGCTTCACCTGCTGCGGGCGGATCAGCAGGAAGTAGAACACCACCAGCATCAGCACCAGCGGCATGAACTGCGAGATGCTGCCGAAGCTGGAGGCGATGTCGAAGCCCGAGGCGTAGGCGGGGGTAATCAGCATGTCTGTCCTGTGCGGGCGCGGCGGCCCGGCGGCATGGGGGCGGTTGCGGGATTCGCGGGCGGACCATAGGTTCCGCCCGCCCCACGTCAAGTTTCCGGAAAGTCATCCGCATGGACCCTCGCCTGCTGGACGTCGCGAGCCGCATCGCCGCGGCGCTGGAGCGTCTCGCCCCGCCGCCGCCGCCGCCGCTCGACCTCGCCGCGGCGGAGGCGTTCGTCTGGCATCCCACCCCGCCCCGCCTCGCCCCGGTGCCGGAGGTGTCGCGCGTGCCGCTCGCATTGCTGGCCGGGGTGGAGCGGCAGAAGGCGATCCTGCTCGAGAACACCACCCGCTTCGCCGCCGGCCGGCCGGCCAACAACGCGCTGCTCTGGGGCACCCGCGGGATGGGCAAATCCTCGCTGGTCAAGGCGGTTCACGCCGCGGTGAACGAAGCCCGCCCGGGGGCGCTGGCGCTGATCGAGATCCATCGTGAAGAGATTCGCACCCTGCCGGTGCTGCTCGACCTGCTGCGCGGGCAGCCCCGGCGCTGCCTGATCCTGTGCGACGATCTCTCCTTTGAGGCGCAAGACACCGACTACAAGGCACTGAAATCCGTCCTCGACGGCGGCATCGAGGGGCGGCCGGCCAATGTGCTGTTCTACGCCACCTCCAACCGCCGCCACCTGATGCCGCGCGACATGATCGAGAACGAGCGTTCGACCGCGATCAACCCGTCCGAGGCGACCGAGGAGAAAGTATCGCTCTCCGACCGGTTCGGCCTCTGGATCGGATTCCACAATTGCGATCAGGACACGTATTTCCGCATGGTCGAGGGCTACGCCGCGTATTTCCGCCTGCCCATCGCCGCCGAGGCGCTGCGGGCGGAGGCGAACGAATGGTCGGTCACCCGCGGCGCCCGGTCGGGCCGGGTCGCCTGGCAGTTCATCCAGGACCTCGCCGGGCGGATCGGGCCAGGGGAACGATCGGGGGAACGGCCCGGGGAACGACCGGGGGAATGACGGTGATGACGAAGCGCACCGGGCGCGCGACATGGCCGAGGAAGCGTCGTGCCAGCGTGACCTCGGTGCGCGTGGTGCCCGGGGTGACGAAGCGGGCGGTCCGGCGCAGGCAGCGCGCATCCGAGGCGACGCAGACCGACAGCAGCCCGTCGCGGGCCAGCCGGGCCGGCGTGACCCACAGCGCCTCGGCGTAGTGGAACGCCTTGAAGGCGTGCGGCCGATCGGGGCTGTAGAAGGCGATCTCGTTTTCGTACCAATGCGTGCCGGCGACGTAGCGCAGCTTCAGGCCGGTGCGCTGGTGCCAGATGCGGGTGGCGACGCGGGCGACCTCCTGATACGGCTGCACCTCCATCGCGCCGGGGGAGAGCCAGGTGCGCCACTCCATGGTCACCGGGGCGGCGACCAGCGCGCCCAGGCTGACCGCCAGCGCGAGCCGCCGGGCCAGATGCCGCACCCGGGCCAGCGCCTCGGGGGACAGCGGGGCGAGGAGCAGCAGCGGGGCCAGGGGGAAGGTGCCGAGCAGCATCTCCGAGGTGAGGGTGGTGCGCTCGACCAGCGCCCCGACCTCGGACAGCAGCAGGGGGGCGAAGGTGAGGGTGGCGATCAGGGCCAGGTCCCGGCGGTCGGGCATTGCCGGTGCCACGGGTGCCGCGGATTTCCGGTCCCGCCACCAGAAGAACCCGACCAGCAGGATCGGCCCGGTCCACATCCCCAGCGCCGAGGCGGGCGCGTTGGCGGCATGGTCCAGCACCCAGGGCCACGGCCAGCCCTCGATGCTGGCGAGGTAGCGCAATGGCGGCGCGCCGCTCCAGGTGAGCCACCACAGATGCGGCGCGATCAGCAGCAAGGTTACCGCCATGGCCATATAGGGCGCGGGCCGAGCGAACAGGCGAAACCGGTTCGGCATCTGCACCCACGCCAGCGCGCAGGAGGCGATCAGCACCGCGGCGTAGTATTTCGAGAGGATCGCGCAGGCGGTGGCGATCCCGAAGGCCACCCCGTCGCGCAGGCGCATTCGCCGCATCAGCCGCAGAAACGCCACCAGCATCCATGGCCAGACCGAAAGGAAGATGGTGTTGGCGTCGTATTTATAGGCGTAGAAGGTGTAGAGCGGGGTCAGCAGCAGCAGCAGCAGCCCCGCCTCCCGCCGCGGGCCGGTGACGAACTCGCCCATCGCCACCCATGCCCCCCACAGCCCGATGCCGGCGTTCAGGGCGGAGAGCGCGGCGAAGGCCCACACCGCGCGCGGCAGCAGGCGAAACCAGGCGCCGCAGATCCAGGCCCAGAACGGCGGGTGCTGGTTGTAGCCCCACTGGAATTGGCGGCCCCAGGCATAGGCCTCGGCCATGTCGTGCTTGAGCGCGACCGGCGCCTCGATGATGGCGGCGTAGAGCGTCCAGACCAGGACGAAGCCGGCGAGATACAGCAGAATCAGCCCCGGACCGGGTTCGGTCCGGGGGGCAGGGGCGGGTGACGGCATGGCGGCGGGCTTATCGCGCTCCGCGCCCCGGGGGAAGCCGGCTCAGCCGCGCGTCAGGTGGTCGCGGAACCGCGCCCGCAGCGCGTTCTTCTGCAGCTTCCCGGTGGCGGTGTGCGGCAGTTCGTCCAGCACCACCACCGCATCCGGCACCCACCAGCGCGCCACCTTGCCCTCGTACACCGCCAGCACCGCGGCCGGATCGATGGTCCGCCCCGGCCGCGGCACCACCAGCAGCACCGGGCGTTCGTCCCATTTCGGATGCGTGGCGGCTACCACCGCCGCCTCCGCCACGTCGGGGTGAGAGACGGCGAGGTTCTCGAGCGCGATCGAGCTGATCCACTCCCCGCCCGACTTGATGACGTCTTTCGAGCGATCGGTGATCTCCATGAACCCGTCGGGATCGATGGTGGCGACGTCGCCGGTGGCGAACCAGCCCTCGGCGTCCAGCGCGCTGCCCGGCGGCTCGCCGTAATAGGCGCCGGTGACCCAGGGGCCGCGCACCTTCAGGTCGCCGAACGCCTTGCCGTCCCACGGCAGTTCCCGTCCCTCGCCGTCCACGATCTTCATGTCGAGCCCGCACAGGATACGGCCCTGCTTGAGACCCAGCCGCAGCGCGCCCGCCGCGTCCAGCCCCGCGTGGGCGGGCTTGGGCTTGTTGTAGGTGCCGACCGGGGACATCTCGGTCATGCCCCAGCCCTGCTCCATGGAAATCCCGAACTCGGCGCCGAACGCCTCGATCAGCAGCGGCGGGCAGGCCGACCCGCCGGTCATGATGGTCTTGACCGTGTCGAGCCGTCCGCCGGTGGCGCGCAGATGCGCGAGCAGGCCCAGCCAGACGGTGGGCACGCCGCAGGCCATGGTGACCCGGGCCTCGTTCATCAGCGCGTGCAGGCTCGGCCCGTCCAGCTGCCGCCCGGGCAGCACCAGCGCCGCCCCGGCCATCGCGGCGGCGTAGGGGATGCCCCAGGCGTTGACGTGAAACATCGGCACCACCGGCAGCACCCGCGAGCGTGCCGACAGCCCCATCACGTCGGCCATGTTGATGGCATACCCATGCAGCACGGTGGAGCGGTGGCTGTAGAGCACCCCCTTCGGCCGTCCGGTGGTGCCGGAGGTGTAACAGAGCGCGGAGGCGTCGGTCTCCGCCAGCGCCGGCCAGGTGAACGCCTCGTCGGCTGCCTCCATCAACGTCTCGTAGGCGTGGACCGCGATGCTGGCGGGCAGGCTGACCGCGGGCAGACGCGCGGCGTCGGCGAGGAACACCACCGCCCGCACCGAGCCCGCGATCGCCGGGCCGATCGCCTCGACCAGCTGGGCGAAGCCCGGATCGACGAACAGCACGCCATCGCCGGCGTGGTTGATGATGTAGGCGATGTCGTCGCTGGCCAGGCGCGGGTTGATGGTGTGGCAGATCGCGCCCATCCCGGGCGCCGCGTAGTAGATTTCGAGGTGGCGATGGGTGTTCCAGGCCAGGGTGCCGACCCGGTCGGCCCGTCCCACCCCGAGCCCCGCCAGCACCCGGGCCAGCCGCCGCGCCCGGCGCTCGGTCGCCGCCCAGTTGGTGCGGTAGAGCGCGCCTTCCTCGGAGCGGGAGACGATCTCGCCGTCGGCGTGATGGCGCGCGGCATGGGTGAGCAGGGAGGAGATCAACAGCTCATGCGGCTGCATCAGGCTTTGCATGGACGGCTCCCAGGGTCGCGCCGGCAAATCTGACGCAGCGCGCGGGCGCGGTCCAGCGCCTCGGGCGCGGTCAGGCCAGGCTGCGCCGGCGCAGCCCCACCAGGGCGAGATCGACGCCGAGGACCATCGGCGCCACCGCGATCGCAGCGATCTCCATCGGCTGCGGGGCGCGCGTGGCGAGATAGAGCAGCCCGTTGCCAAACAGCAGCAGCAGGCCGCTCATCACCAGCGCCCTCATGCCGTACTCGTCGGAAATCTCGGCGGCGCTGATCCGCGCCTGCGTGCCCGGCGCCGCCCCCACCAGGGCCGCGGTCAGCAGCCCCTCGCCGAGCAGCAGGATCGGGAACACCCATACCGCCCAGACGGTGGCGGATGCGGCGAAGGCGGTGAAATCATAGGCGGCGTGCATCAGCGCCGGCACCACCCAGGCCAGCACGGCGGCGTTCATGTCGAGCCCGCGGCGCGACTGCCGAGCAATGCAGAAGAACGCCCCCA
>DAHWNE010000070.1 GCA_027340195.1 Acetobacteraceae bacterium
CTTCGCCCGCGTCTGCCGCGAGGTGACCGGCATCCCGCCGCGCAGCGCCAACGTCGTGCATCCGGGAAACTGACGCCCTATAGCTCCGGCAATTTCCCGCCATAGGCGCACTCGGCCAGGGTGGTGCGATCCAGCACCGCCAGGAACGCCGCCGCCGCCGCCGCCAGCGGCTGGCGCAGGGCGCAGACGGGCGTCAGGCGGCACAGATTGCCGCTGGCGCGGAAACATTCCACCAGCGCCTGATCCCGCTCCAGCGCCCGCACCACCGCGCCGAGGCGGATCTCCCCGGCCGGCCGCGCCAGGCTGAGGCCGCCGCCGGCGCCGCGATGGGTGACGATGAACCCGGCCGCCGCCAGTTCCTGCACCACCTTGTGCAGGTGATGGCGGGAGATGGCGAATTCGCGGGCCAGCTCCTCGGTGTTCAGCCGCCGCTCGGGCTGGCCGGCCAGCCGCACCAGAACGCGCAGGCCGAAATCGGTGAAGCCGGTCAGGCGCATGGCGCCGTCCTGAATAGGTATTGCATATGCCTGTTCACTGCCCTATGAACTGGCGCGTCGATTACCACTTACCCGGCCCGGAGGCCACCGCCATGCCCGACATCGACCTCGCCCAACCGATCGGCGCGCTTGCCGTCGCCCTGCCCGGCGCCACCGCGATCTTCCGCCGCCATAAGCTGGATTTCTGCTGCGGTGGCGGGGCCAGCCTGGCCGACGCCGCCGCCGCCCGCGCGCTCGACCCCGACGCCATCGCCGCCGAGCTGGCCGCGCTGACCCCGGCGGCCACCGACGCGCCCACCGAGCCGGCGGCGCTGATCGCGCGGATCGTCTCCCGCTACCACGAGGCCCATCGGCGCGAACTGCCGGAGCTGATCCGCCTCGCGCGGCGGGTGGAGGCGGTGCATCGCGGCAAGCCGGGCACGCCGGCCGGGCTGGGCGACCTCCTCGCCGGCCTCCAGGCCGAGCTGGTCCCGCATATGGCGAAGGAGGAGCTGATCCTGTTCCCCCTGCTCGCCGGCGGCCTCGAGGATCCGCGCGCGGCGATGGCCGCCGGCCCGATCGCGCGGATGCGCGCCGAGCACGACGATTGCGGCGCGGCGCTGGCGGAGATGGCGCTGGTGACCGGCGATCTGACCCTGCCGGCGGAGGCATGCACCACCTTCCGCGCCCTCTATGCCGGGCTCGCGCATTTCCGCGACGAGCTGATGGAGCACATCCACCTCGAGAACAACGTGCTGTTCCCGCCCTTCGCGGCGCTGGCGGGATAGCGGGCGGGCTTTACCGGGCGTTCACCTTTCGGCGGGCAGACTGGACGGACGGAAACGCCGCGTCCCGTCCGCATTGCCCGCCGGAGGATCCCGCCCATGCCCGATCTCGCCACCACCCCGGCGTGGTATCGCCCCGATCGGTTGCCGATCGGCCTGCGCATCGCGCTGGGTTTCGTCGTGCCGCTGCTGGCGCTGGCGGGGCTCGGGGTGATGACCACCGCCGATGTCAGCAGCACCGCCGCCGCCACCGGCACGCTGTACCATCATCCGTTCGTGGTGACGCGGGGGCTGGCGCAGATCCGCTACACGGCGATGCTGTTGGACCGGCAGGCGCATACCGCGGCGATGGGCGGGGCGACCGCGCCCGACAAGCTGGCTTCCCGCACCAAGATCGTGGACGCGGCGCTGGCGGAGGCCGAGCACGGCTATCTGGGACCGCGGCGCGACATCCGCGCCCTGCGCCGCGACACCGATGCCTACATGAGCATGATCCGCAAGGTGATCGTGCTGGCCGAAAACGATCATCTGGGCCATGCCGCATCCTTGTATCAGAAGCAGAACAAGCTGCTGTTCCCGAGGCTTTTGCACACCACCACGGCGATGATCGATGTCGCTTCCGGCAACGCCCGCGCGCTGGTCGCATCGGCCGCGGCGGCACGGCGGCGTACGCTGCACACGGCCTGGGTCATCGCCGCCGTCGCCCTCGCCGCCTCGGCCCTGGTCGGGTTCCTGACCACCATCGGCCTGACCCGCCCGCTCGCCGCGCTTCGGGACGCGATGGACCGGCTGGCAAGGGGCGAGGGCGACGTCGCGATCCCCGGGCAGACGCGGGGCGACGAGATCGGCGCGATGGCCGCCACCGTCGCCGTGTTCAAGGACGCGATGGCGGAGGCCGAGCGCCTGCGCGGCGAGGCGGCGGCGCAGACCGAGGCCGAGCGCCAGCGCGCGGGGCGGATCACCGAACTCTCCCGCGCCTTCGATGCCAGCGCCACCACCCGCCTCGGCACCGTCGCCCATGCCGCCGACGATCTGCACAAGACCGCCGAGACGATGGCCGCGACCGCCGAGGAGGCCGCCCGCCGCGCCGGGGGCGTCGCCGCGGCGGCCGGGCAGACCTCGGGCAATGTGCAGACGGTGGCCGCGGCGACCGAGGAGCTGTCCGCCTCCATCGCCGAGATCGGGCGCCAGGTCGGCCAGGCGACGGAGATCACCGGCAAGGCGGTGGAGGAGGCCGGCGCGGTGACCGCGCAGGTGCGCGCGCTGGCCGAGGCGGCCCAGAAGATCGGCGAGGTGGTCGATCTCATCAACACCATCGCCAGCCAGACCAACCTGCTGGCGCTGAACGCGACGATCGAGGCGGCGCGGGCGGGGGAAGCCGGCAAGGGCTTCGCCGTGGTCGCCTCCGAGGTGAAGGCGCTGGCCGGGCAGACCGCGCGCGCCACCGAGGAGATCGGCGCCCAGATCGGCGCCATGCAAGGGGCCACCGGTGCCACCGTCACCGCCATCGAGGCGATCCGCGGCACCATCGCCGAGATCAGCCGCACCGCGACCGCGATCGCCGCCGCCACCGAACAGCAGGGTGCCGCCACCCGCGAGATCGCGCGCAACGTGCAGGAAGCGGCCGGCGGGACCGAGCAGGTCTCGGCCACCATCGCCGGCGTCACCGAGGCGGCGGAACAGGCGGGCAGCGCGTCCGGCCGGGTGCTGACCGCCTCCGGCACGCTGTCGGCCGAGGCGGAGGGGCTGCGCGGCGAGGTGACAAGGTTCCTGTCCGCGCTGCGCGCCGCGTAGCCGTTTCCCGCCCCGCCCCTTCCCGCCGGCGGCGTCGCGCCCATATGATGGCGACCATGGAAACGCAATTCGCGGTGACAGACCGCGCCGCCGCCCGCATCGCCGAGATCGCGGCCGGCGCCGCTTCGCCGGGCGAGCCGCCCCCGGCCCTTCGTATCGCCGTGCTGGCCGGCGGGTGCAGCGGGATGCAGTACCGCTTCGACCTCGATACCACCGCCCAGCCCGACGACCTGGTGATCGAGCGCCAGGGCGCGCGGGTGCTGGTGGACCCGGTCAGCCTGGACCTGCTGGCCGGGGCTGAGCTCGACTACAAGGATGCGCTGATGGGGTCGCATTTCGCGGTGCGGAACCCGAATGCCACCGCCTCCTGCGGATGCGGCACCAGCTTCTCGGTGGACTGACCAGGCTGTCCCGGCGACGGACCGGGCCTCAACCCGCCGCCGGCGTCTCGAACCGGTAGGGGCTGGCCCCGCGCGTCAGCGGATCGCCCACCAGCCGGTGCGCCAGCGGCGGAAACGCGCGGGACCGGCACTCCGCCCGCTCGCACAGCCGGCACGAGAGGCCGATCCCCACAAGCGCCGCCGACAGGTCCAGACCGTCCGCATACACCACCTCCGCGGCGTGGGCCGCGGAACAGCCGATCGCCACCACATGGATCGGCGGCGGCTCCCCCCACCGGGCCGGCGCGCGCGACACCGTCCGGGCGACGCACAGGAAGGCCGCGCCATCCGGCAGCTCGGCCAGCTGCACCTGGATCTCGCCCGGTCGGGCGAAGGCGGTGTGCACCACCCAGCGCGGGCAGGACCCGCCATAGCGCGCGAAGGGAAACCCGGCGGCCGCAAACCGCTTGGTCACATTCCCCGCCGGATCGGCGCGAAGAAAGAAGAACGGCACCCCCCGCGCGCCGGGCCGCCCCAGCGCCGCCACCCGCTGGCACGCCTGCTCGAAGGACACTCCGAACCGCGCGGCCAGCTGGTCCAGGTCGTACCGCAACCCCCCGGCGGCGGCCAGGAACGGCGCGTACGGCATCAGCAGCGCCGCGGCCAGATAGTTCAGCAGGCCGATGCGGATCAGCATCGCCGCGTCCTCGGAGCTCGGCGGCGTTTCGGCCAAGACGGCTTCCACCGCGTCCCGCGCTTCCAGCAGCGCCAGCTGAAACGCCATCTGGAAGCCGCGGCTCTCGCGCGGCAGGCTCTCCGAAAGCGCCAGCGCACGGGATTCGGGGTCGAACGACCGCAGCGCGGCCTCCAGCGGGCGCACCGTGACGCTGACCCCGTGCACCCGGCGCAGCCGTTCGGCGATGGCGTGGTTCATCTCGTGCGGCCCGGCCGACAGCGCCGCGCCCAGCGCCTCGGCGGCGGCTTCCAGGGCGGGGAAATGGTTGTTGCGGTCATGGAAGAAGTCCCGCGCCTCCTCGTTCGGCAGCAGGATGCGCCGGCCGGAGGGCAGGGCGATGCCGCCGGCGTCCTCCCGCGCCACCCGCCAGGCGCGATAGAGGGCAAGCACGGCGCGCGCCGCGTTGGGCGCGGCGGCCAGCGCCCGCGCCTCCGCCTCCGGCACCGGATCCGCGCCCAGCAGCCCATCGGCGAACACTTCGCGCAGGCCGAGTTCCAGCTGGCGCTCCGTGTTGCCGGACAGCGCCGCCAGATCGACCCGCAGCACCTCGGCCAGCTTCAGCAGCAGCCCGGCGGTGACACCGCGCTGGTCGTGCTCGATCAGATTGAGGTAGCTGGCGGAAATCCCCAGCCGCGCGGCCAGCGCCTGCTGGGTCAGCGCGGCCTCACCGCGCAGGCGGCGGATGGTGCGGCCGAGCAGGGGACGGGCCATCGGATTGACTCCATTTACAGTTTACGGTGCCGCGCGGTGAATTCCGCCACCGGATTGCGCGGCATCATGGCAGATTCCGGGTGCGCTTCGCAGCTGCAATGTGAAATCTTGACGCATCCACCCCGGATCGCAAGGAGCACGCCATGATCCCCCGCCCCACCCGCGCCCCCGATGGCCTCGCCGGCCCCGCCGGCGAACCCGGCCGCTTCGACGGCATCCGCCGCGATTACACCCCGGAGGACGTCGCGCGGCTGGCCGGATCCTTCCGCGTCCGCCACACGCTGGCCGAGCGCGGCGCCGCCCGGCTGTGGCACCTGCTGCGGTCCGAGCCGTTCGTGCCCACCCTCGGCGCGCTCACCGGCAACCAGGCGGTGCAGCAGGTGAAGGCCGGGCTGAAGGCGATCTATCTCTCCGGCTGGCAGGTGGCCGCCGACGCCAACTCGGCCAACACCATGTATCCGGACCAGTCGCTCTATCCGGTCGATTCGGTGCCGAAGGTGGTGGAGCGCATCAACAACGCGCTGCGCCGGGCCGATCAGATCGGCCATATGGAAGGCGACGATACCACGTACTGGATGGCCCCGATCGTGGCCGACGCCGAGGCCGGCTTCGGCGGCCCGCTGAACGCCTATGAGCTGATGCGCGCGATGATCGCCGCCGGCGCGGCGGGGGTGCATTTCGAGGACCAGCTGGCCTCGGAAAAGAAATGCGGCCATCTGGGCGGCAAGGTGCTGGTGCCGATCGCCACCCATATCCGCACCCTGAATGCCGCCCGCCTCGCCGCCGATGTGGAGGGCGTGCCGACCGTGCTGCTCTGCCGCACCGACGCGCAATCGGCGCAGTTGCTCACCAGCGATGTCGATGAGCGCGACCGCCCGTTCATCACCCGGGAGCGCACGGCGGAAGGGTTCTTCCGCATCCGTCCGGGGCTGGGGGTCGATTACGCCATCGCCCGCAGCCTGGCCTACGCGCCCTATGCCGACCTGTTGTGGTGGGAAACCTCCGAGCCCGACCTCGATGACGCGCGCCGCTTCGCCGAGGCGATCGGCCGCGAGTTCCCGGGCAAGATGCTGGCCTACAATTGCTCACCCAGCTTCAACTGGCGGAAGAAGCTGCCGGCCGAGAAGATCGCCGGCTTCCAGCGCGAGCTGGGGGCGATGGGCTACAAGTTCCAGTTCGTCACCCTGGCCGGGTTCCACAGCCTGAACCTGTCGATGTTCACCCTGGCGCGCGGCTACGCCGAGCGCGGCATGGCGGCCTATTCGGAGCTGCAACAGGCCGAGTTCGCCGCCGAGGCCGAGGGCTACACCGCGACCCGGCATCAGCGCGAGGTGGGCGTGGGGTATTTCGACGCGGTGGCGATGGCGATCTCCGGCGGCAAATCCTCCACCACCGCGCTGGCCGGCAGCACCGAGGCGGCGCAGTTCCACGACGCGGCGCCGGCCCCCTCCGCGGAACCTTATGACGAAGGGCTGGTCCACCACCATGCCTGGGCCGCCAGCGGCGACTGATCCCGTCACCGGGCCGGGGCGGCAACGCCCCGGCCGCCCCTACCCCGCGATCGCCGCCCGCACCGCGTCCAGCGCCGCGTCCGCCCGGCTCGCGTCCGGCCCGCCGGCCTGGGCGAGGTCGGGCCGTCCGCCGCCCCCCTTG